>NYTO01000062.1 GCA_002683535.1 SAR116 cluster bacterium | reverse complement strand
TCAAAGAGCTAGAAAGCGGGTTGCTGCGCGGTGACGCCGATGCTGCCGTCTGGCCGGCCATATCGAATATCAAACAGCCAGCAACACGGCGGGAAGGGCATCCATGGGCAAAACATTCATCATGCTAGGCATTGAAAGCAGCTGCGATGAAACAGCGGCGGCCATTGTGCGTGAAGACGGCACGGTGATGGCCAGTCATATTGCCTCGCAGATGGATATTCACGCCAGCCATGGCGGGGTGGTGCCGGAAATCGCAGCCCGTGCGCATCTTGATTCGATAGATATCGTCATCACTGCCGCCTTGCAGGATGCCGGGATTGGCATGGATGACATTGACGGGGTGGCGGCCACAGGCGGGCCCGGGCTGATCGGCGGCGTTGTGGTCGGCACCGTTACCGCAAAGGCCATCGCCAGCGCCCGCAGCCTTCCCTATTTCGCGGTCAACCACCTGGAAGGTCACGCGCTGAGCGCACGGCTGGTGGACAAGGTGGCGTTTCCCTATCTGTTGCTGCTGGTATCTGGCGGTCATACACAGCTGCTGGCCGTGCATGGTCCCGGCATGTATGAGCGCTATGGCACAACCATGGATGATGCCGCTGGCGAGGCTTTTGACAAAAGCGCCAAGATCATGGGGCTTGGCTATCCGGGCGGGCCAGCCATCGAAAAACTGGCGGCGCAGGGCGATGCTGCCGCCATTCGGTTGCCCCGTCCGCTGAAGGGCAGCCCGCATTGCCACTTTTCCTTTTCCGGACTGAAGACAGCTGTCGCGACGCGCCACGCTGGCCTTGACCCCGATGATCCGGCCGGACCCGCCAANCTGGCCGCATCACTGCAGGCCGCCATTGCCGATTGCCTTGCCGAGCGCAGCAGCCGCGCGATGGCCCGCTTTGCCGAGNCNCATGGCCCGTCGACACTGGTNATTGCCGGCGGCGTTGCCGCCAACAAGGCGATCTTTGCGCGTCTGTCTGATGCTGCTGCCACCGCCAGTTTTGCCATCAGCGTGCCGCCAGCCTGGCTGTGCACGGATAATGCTGCGATGATTGCCTGGGCCGCNNTTGAGCGCCGTCACCAGCCCGACAATATGGATTTTGCACCGCGGCCNCGCTGGCCGCTTGATCNGGATGCTGCGCCGCCACCCGGCCGCGGGNTACGCGCATGACCGGNGATCACAAAAGAAACGCGGTTGTTATTGGCGGTGGCAGCTGGGGATGCGCCATCGCGGCNGCCCTGCTGCAGGCNGGCACACCGGCACAGCTGCTGGTCCGCAGCCCCGATACCGCAGATGCATTGGCCAGGGGGGTCTGCCGCCAGNTGTCAGACGCGCCTGTCCTGCCACCGCTTGATGCCCGCACCGAAGACAGCATTCTGGATACCGCAGGCCTTGTCTTTGTCGTGCTGCCGGTCAGTGCCACNGCCNATTGTCTGGAACAGCTTGCCGGACGGCTGGCGCCCGACGTNCCGGTTGCCCTGTGTGCAAAGGGGTTGATGGCAACGGCGGATACCGCTGGCATGCTGATGCCCGAACTGGCTGGCCACCTTCTGCCGGACCATCACGCCGTGGTGTTTTCCGGCCCGACCTTTGCCGATGAGGTGGCATCGGGCAAGCCGGCAGCCATCACCGCTGCNAGTCACAATGCGCAGGCCGCAAACATCATNCAGCAGGCTTNCGAAGGCAGTGCGCTCAGGGTTTATNCCAGCGATGATCCGATCGGCGTGGCGATTGGCGGCGCGATGAAAAATGTGATTGCCATTGCCGCCGGATGCGCTGCCGGGCTTGGGCTTGGCGATAATGCGCGCGCTGCCATCATTACACGCGGGCTGGCTGAAATGGCGCGATTTGCCACCGCGTTNGGGGCCAATCCCGGCACCATCTATGGCCTNTCAGGGGCGGGTGATCTGGCGCTCAGCTGCGCCGGGCCGCATTCACGAAACATGGCATTCGGACTGGCACTTGGGGCCGGGCGGACACCCGATCCGGTTTTGGCCGAAGGCCGGCACACTGTTGCCGCAATGNTGGCGCGCGGCCGGGCATCGGGCATTGAGCTGCCAATCACCGAAGCTGTCGACAAGGTGGTTAATCAGAACCATAATCTGCAGGATGTGGTGAGTGGTCTGCTGGCCCGCCGCGCCGGAAATGAATANCNGTGAATGNATAANCGGGCCGGAAATGAATGGTGGGCAGGTACAACGACCCAGGCTGATGAGCATGAACTGACGAACATGAAGTGAAGAGCATGCCGTACTGGTTGATGAAATCGGAACCCGGAAGCTGGTCATGGGATGACCAGCTTGCCAGGGGGGNTGCAGGCGAAGGCTGGGACGGCGTTCGCAACCATCAGGCATCGAACAATATGAAAGCCATGCAGATCGGTGATCTGGCTTTNTTCTATCATTCGGTCAATGAAAAGCAGATTGTCGGTATTGTTGAGGTATGCGCCCTCTANCACCCCGATCCCACTGATGCCAGCGGGCGTTTCGGCATGGTCACCGTAAAGGCGGTNCAAAGCATGAATCNCCCTGTCACACTTGCTGAAATCAAGGCCGACCCGCGGCTGTCAGATATGGCACTNGTGCGCCAGTCACGCCTGTCTGTCACGCCTNTCAGCCCGGAACACTGGGCTGTCGTGATGGCGCTTGGCCAGACATCTGTTCAGGGGCCGGCTCTTTAATCGCCGTTGTCCCGCCGGATAAAATACAGATTGCGCAGATAGATAAACAGGCCCAGCCCCTGTCCGCAGATGATCACCGGATCCTGCCGCCAGATCGCATACAGCAACAGCACGGCACCGCCGCCGATCGAAAAATACCAGAACGCCACCGGTATCACCGATTTCGCCTGCTTTTCCGATGACAGCCACTGGATGATGAAGCGCATCGCAAACAGGCCCTGGCCCGCGAAACCGACAACAATCATGATCTGTTCGGGATTGGTCTCAAGGCTGGCTGGCAAAAAGGGAAAGNNCGTCAGCAACAGGGTCGCAAATGCGCGGGCACCTGCCTCGATATTNTGTGACAGAAGGNCAATCATCTGGCGGCGTCCTTTCTGCCGTTGTCATCGTTGGCNGCAGGCGTGCCGATCTCGCTTACCAGCCCTTGCCGCGGTGCCCGGCGNAACAGCCACATNACACCNAACACNTCACTGATNCCGACCAGAAGCCGGTCCAGCACACGGTATTTCGACGTGCCGCGAAGCCGTTCACGATGCGCAACCTCAGCGCCAATGACAAAGCCGCCATGGCGCGTGACAAGACTTGGCATGAACCGGTGCATATGATTGAAAAAAGGCAGACTGCGGAACAGCGAACGGTGCAGAACCTTGGTCCCGCACCCGCTGTCGGGGTGTGTGTCGGCAAGAAGCCGCGCCCTGATCCAGCGCGCCATCCGCGAGGCAATCAGCCGTTTTGNGCTGTCCCGGCGGTTGGCCCGAATGCCGGCCGCCATGCCGAACGGGCCTTTGCCATCCGCAACCGCTTTGGTCAGTGCCNCCTCGAGATTTGGNAGGTCGGCCGGCACATTCTGCCCGTCACCATCCAGAACGCCGATCAGATGCCCCTGCGCCACCATCAGGGCTGAACGTATGGCAGCACTCTGTCCGGCTCTNTTTTCATGNCGCAGAACGCGCAGTTGCGGTATCTCGGCCGCGGCTGTCGCCAACTCGGCCGGCCCGTCATCGGTGCTGGCATCATCGACATAGATCACCTCAAACCGCCGCCCGGTGAAGGCGTCGCAGATTTCGTCGATCAGCGGGCGTATATTGCCTGCTTCATTCATCACAGGCACGATGACCGAAATCTCCAGATCCGGTGATCCTGCGCTGTTGCGAGGCTGTGATGTCATGCGGGAGCTCGGCACTCAGAGGAAATAATTGGTCAAGCCACTGTCTTAGCCCTTGGGGGCGTTCGGGTCAAACGGCGCAGCACGATAAAGAAAAATTCGCACATCGCTGCCCTTCGACATATTGAACCCTTCCAGCTGGTGAACCAACGAAACATCAAGCTGCAAAGCGTCTGCCATGGCAACAAAGGCCGCGTTTTGTGCCTGCTCGATGATGGCCAGACCATTCGGGGCCTCGGCCAGAAACAGCGCCGCTTCCTGGCCGTCGACAAGCAGCAGATCCCGGCCCAGCGTAAAGACCAGTGACGGCTCGTGAATGCCGGCTGCCGCCATCGCCGCTGGCGGTGTCTTCATCGCATCCAGCTGCGCATCAATGGCCCGCGCCAGATGGATCCGCGACAGGGCCGGAAACAGACCGGCAATCACAATGAAGTGAAACAATGCGCCACAAGCGATGACAATTGCGATATTNCGAATGCCACCCTGGCGATGCCATATAATGCCAAACAGCAACGCACCGGCAATGGCCGCACAAGCCAGCATGGCAAAGGCAAAGGCCNGCCCGCCTGTCACCCCGCCATATGTCAGCGCCACCCAGATCATCGCCATGCCAAGAACCGGGCCAGCTGCCAGCATGGCCCATTCCAGACCGACACCGGCATAACGGCGCAACAGGTCGGAAAATTTGCCATCCAGNTTGCCCGCCAGCGGTGCATCTACAGCGCAGACAAGCAGCACAGCCAGCGCCGGCACAACCGGCAGCGGATAATGGNGCAGCTTGGTCGGCACCAGTTCAATCACCAGCCAGAAGGGCNCGATCCAGGCAATCAGAAAGCGGCTTTCGACATGCGTCAACAGCAGCGACACCTGACTGACAGCGCGCGGCAACAACAGGCTGCCGGGCCACAGCAACAGCGGCAACAGCAGCATATAGGTGCCAAGCGGCGCGCCATGCGATTCCTGACCTGACTGGACCTTTGCAACAAAATCGCCGCGAACGGCCAGATCGAGAAACGCGCCATCGGTTGCCAGCGTCACAAGAATGGCCCAAGGCAGGGTCAGTACCGCCACAATCACAATCCCGCGCAATGGCCGGATCAGCCGCAACCAGCGAATCTCGCGATGCCAGGCAGACAGCGCGGCAATTGTTGTCAGCGCCAGCAGCGGTGCCACCGGGCCCTTGATCAGAATACCGGCAGCCATCGGCAACCAGACTCCCAGATAGGACCAATAGGGCAGCCGTCTGCTATTCTGCCAGCCCTGATAAATCCGCATCAGGGCGAATTGCTGCAAAAGACAACACAGCATCAGCACCGAATCCGTCTTTGCCAGATGCGCCTCGGCAAATACCACCAGCGCACCGCCACATGCCGCCGCAGCCAGCACCGCGCGTTGCGGTTTATACAGCGTGCGCGCAATCCGGTAAGTGCCATACATGCTCAGCAACATGGCCAGCAGGCTNGGCAGCCGGTANGGCGCAACATCCTCATCACCAAAAAATGCTGCCGATGCCGATTGCAGCCAGTAAATGCCGGCCGGTTTTTTCGCCCGCAATTCGTCCTGAAAGCGGATGGTGACCAGATCGCCGCTGTTCAGCATCTGCTTGCTGGCCTGTGCAAAGCGGGATTCATCACGATCCATCGGCGGCAATGTCTGATGCCCGATCANGACCGCCGCGCCAAGCAGCGCCGCAATCATCAACAGGACAGTCTTATGTCTCAGGACGGACACGATCGCATTCCCCGGCCCCTATGGCGGCCTTGCCCCGGCGGTGTTCAAGATGTGCTGACAACCACGGCATCGTTGACGGTTAAAGCATTTTTAACAGCGGTTTGCTATATCATTTGCCTGTCAGGACACATACTCTCGCCTGCACATATTTTCGCCTGCACGGCACAGCATCGCCACCACCCTCAGCCAGATCAAGATACGGCACCGCATGAACAACAGCGAACAATCACATGGCGGCTCACCCGCCGGCGGCAAGCCGGCCTCTGCTACCGACTGGCGCCAGCATACCAGCTGGCAACGAATCTGGTCGATCAGCTGGCCCGTCTTTCTGGCAAACATCACCTTCCCGCTTGTCGGTGCTGCCGATACTGCCATGATGGGGCGGCTTGATGATCCCAGTTTCGTCGGCGGTGCGGCACTCGGCAGTCTGGTGTTCAATTTCATCTATTTCGGTTTCGGGTTTCTGCGCATGGCCACAACCGGGCTGGTGGCGCAGGCGCATGGGCGCGACGACACCACCGCCATCGAGCATCATCTGGTGCGCGGTCTGTTTATTGCCTTTCTTCTGGGCTGCACGATCATAGCGCTGATGCCGGTTGTCCATCTGGCGGCTGGCACCCTGCTGACCGCCAGTGATGCGGTCGAATCCCTGATGAAAGCCTATATCGATATCCGGCTGTTTGCCGTGCCGGCGGCGCTGTGCAATGCGGTCTTGCTGGGATGTCTGTTCGGGCGACAGCAAATGCGGCTTGTGATGCTGCAGATCACGCTGGTGAATGTCAGCAATCTGGTGCTGAACGTCACCTTCGTGCTGGGACTTGGCATGCAGATTGAAGGCGTGGCACTGGCCTCGGTTGCGGCGCAGTGGATCGGGCTGGCCTTCACACTGACATTGATCCGCTGGCAGTGGCGCGACATTCTGGCTGGNGTGATGCGGCGCAGNCTTCACTGGCGGCCNGCCTGGTTTGACCGCGACGCCTTCACCCGCTTTTTTCACACCGGCAGCGATCTTGTCATCCGCACNTTTCTGNTGCTGGCCAGCGAAGCGGTGCTTCTGAATTCTGCTGCCAGCCTTGGTGATCTNANGCTGGCCAGCGCACAGCTGTATCTGGTGATGTTCGGGCTGATTGCGTTCGGCCTTGACGGATATGCNCATGCGGCAGAGGCGCTGGTTGGCGAGGCCATCGGACGCCAGAACCGGCCGATGCTGGACCGGGTGGTGTGGCGCACCAATGTTCTGGCCGGCCTGTCGGCGGTGGCGATTGCCGCTGTTGTCTGGCTGGGCGGGCCGGTCTTTGTTGCGATGATGACTACCCAGCCCGATCTGGCCGCCATGACATTGCAGCATTGGCACTGGCTGGTCCTGCTGGCACCGGCATCTTTTCTGGCCTTCCAGATGGATGGCATCTTTGTCGGCGCGATGTGCAGCCGTGACATGCGCAACGCGATGATCCTGTCGGCGGCCGGCTATGTCGTGCTGGTTCTGATGCTGCGTGATTTTGGCCTGGATGGCATTCTGGCGGCCTTTACCCTATATCTGGGGGTGCGGGGACTGACCCTGCAATGGCGAATGCATCACGTCCGGCGGCGCGCCGGGACGGCAGAAACAGGAAACTGACAACGATGAAACATGTAAAGCTGCGCGGGATTGAAAGCCTCGGTCTTGTTGGTCCGGATAAAACAGCGCGGCAGCTTCGCCTGATGACACCGGCAGAATTTACCGCCTGGCGCGATGCGGGCGATGCTGCATTGCAAGACTGGATTGCGGCGAATGCTTTCACTGGCACCGCCGGCGGCGCGCTGGTGCTGGCCAAAGGCCTGTTCGGCAACACACCCGATGATAGGCACGCATGTGATGCCATCGGCATTATCGGCGATGTCCCGATCTGGGATGCGGCGGCCATTGCACGGGCGCTGCCTGCCGGCACCTGGCAGCTTGATCTGCCAAAAGACGACCCGGCGGCCAGCACGCCGATTGATCCTGCAGAATTCGCCCTTGGATGGGCGCTGGCGCAGTACCAGTTCGATGCGTTTCGCGGCGATGACGGCGACACCATGCCGGGGCCATGCCTTGTCCTGCCAGAGGCCGGCGATGATGCCGCCCGTCTGACCGGTGTTGTGCGCGGGATCAGTTTCTGCCGCGACCTGATCAATATGCCGTCAAACCACATGACTCCGGCCGGCCTTGAAGCTGCCGCACGCCACCTTGCCGATGAACATGGTGCCGCGATCACTGTCACAAGCGGGACCGAACTTGAAACAGATTTTCCGGCCATTCACACCGTCGGGCGGGCGGCCGAAATTGCGCCGCGCCTGATTGATATGCGCTGGGGTGATGCCGGTCCGAAAGTCACCCTCGTCGGCAAGGGCATCACCTTTGATTCCGGCGGTCTTGACCTGAAGCCCTCAAAGGCGATGGAGCTGATGAAAAAAGATATGGGCGGGGCGGCAACTGTGCTGGGTCTGGCATCGGCCATCATGGAAAGCGGGGTGCAGCTGCAGCTTCGCGTTCTGGTCCCGGCTGCCGAAAACGCCGTGTCGGAACGTGCCATGCGTCCTCTTGATGTCATTGATACACGGGCAGGAATTGCGGTTGAAGTCGGCAACACTGATGCCGAAGGGCGGCTTGTTCTTGCCGATGCGCTCAGCCTTGCGCTCGAGGATACGCCCGATTTCATGATTGATTTTGCCACGCTGACAGGGGCGGCGCGGGTCGCGCTTGGCACCGAGCTGCCAGCCCTGTTCTGCAATCAGGATGCGACCGCCGACGCTATTCTTGCTGCCAGCCGCGCAACCGAAGATCCGCTGTGGCGCCTGCCGCTGTTTGATCCGTATGAACGCCACCTTGACGGCGGTCATGTTGCCCTGTCCAGTACCGGCGCATCGGGATATGCCGGGGCGATTACCGCCGCGCTGTTTCTGCGCCGCTTTGCCGGCAAGTCCACCAACTGGGCGCATGTTGATGTGATGGCGTGGAATCTTGGGTCGCGCGCGGGCCGGCCAAAAGGCGGTGAGGCGATGGGACTGCGCGCCCTGTTCCACTATATCTGCGGTCTTGCTTGAATCTGCGATCAGGCCCGACTCTGCGGGCTGATGCCGCTAATAGCCGCGTGACCAGTCCACCATATTGGCCGGAACCTGCCCGTCCATCATGCTGATGATCGCCGCCGCCACCTGGTCGGCCGCGGTATCGGCATTCGTCTGCGCGGCCACATGCGGCCACACACGCACCGAGCGATGCGTCCAGTAGCGGTGATCCTGCGGCAGCGGTTCAACGGCAAATACATCAAGCGCCGCACCGCCAATATGCCCGCTATCCAGCGCAGCCAGTAAATCATCATCAACAATCTGCGGCCCACGGCCCCCATTGATGACAAATGCGCCAGCCGACATCCGCGCCAGAAAATCGGCATTGATGATGCCTTTCGTATCCGGCGTCAGTGGCAACACCGATACCGCAATGTCCAGCCCGTCGGCAAAAGCGGCCAGCTGGTCGTTGCCCGCAAACATCACCACACCCTCGATATGGCGTTCTGTGCGGGCAAAGCCGCGCACCGCAAAACCCAGCGCGGCAAAGCGGCGG
>NYTO01000061.1 GCA_002683535.1 SAR116 cluster bacterium | reverse complement strand
GTTCCCGCAGCCGCAGATACCGGTCATCATCCCGTGACAGCACCGGTTCAACGACGCCAGTTGCCCGCAGTTGCCGCGCCAGTTCCACGGCAGCCGCCAGTGTGATGTGTTTTTCCTGCGTTTTGGAATGACCGATCGCGCCCGGGTCCTTGCCGCCATGACCGGCATCAATAAATACAATCCACTTGCCCGGCTTTGCCGATGGTATGGCAACATTTGGTGTCGATGCCGGTGCTGAAGTTGCAGGCTTTGGCACAGCTGCCGGTTTTGGCATCGGCGTGGTATTGGCCGCTGTCCTGCTTGAATTGGAAGGTGTTGCCAACGGTTCACCGGGCAGGGCCGCAGAACCGCTTGCCAGCGGAATCGACACCGGCATCTGGTCACGAGACANGGCCTTTGCCGCCACCGAAAAGGCAGTTGCACCGCGATCAACAAGGTCCAGGACCAGCCGGTACCCGCCATTTTCCGGCGGCAGATTGAACCNGCGCACCGGAATGGCGGGNGCGTCCAGCTCGATCACAATACGGCCCAGATCGGGTGTCGGCNTACCAAACCTGTAGGCACGCGCGGGCGGTTTGGCCAGNCTGCCGCGCGGGGACAGATTTTCTANCTGCCAGTCGGTTGCCGGCATATCCACGACCAGCCGGTAAGGGTCTTGCAGCAAGGTCACCCGTGGCATGACAGGATTGCTGGTTTCAATTACCACCCGCAATGTCTGTTCGGACTGGNCAGCATTGCCTTCAGCNGCAACCGCNCCNAGGCGNAAGCCAAGAATNCTGTTTTCGGCGGCATGCGCGCTGCCGGACAGCAGGACACCTGATATAACTGTGGCNGACAGCACGGCGCTGGTGAGGCACAACACCATCGCCAATATCATCGAGCCGACGCGCGCCGCGTGTCGCTGCTGAAAGAGCCCATCAGATTGCCGCATCACGCTCGCAATGTCCCCGCGCCTGTTATTGACGGGNCGACCATGCCGGCCCGATTTAACGTTATTGGCATTTTGTGTTTTGGGTGTATATAGTCAANNTTGGNNGGGATCGCGAAACTCCCCAAAAATGAGACAGATGGTTTCGCGCGGCACCTGACAGTGTTGAAACCGGCCAAAGAAGAGTATCCATCGGGTGATACCGNCCCTGCACAGCTATGCCAGACCTTAACAAGGTGTCNCGCGGCTGTTGGTCAGCGCGAGAGGCACCCGAACACCTTGTTCGAAACCAGTCGCAGAAAGCGATCACGATGTACCACCTTCAACCAGACATGACGATGCCCACGTTAAGGGCCGCTGTCCTGGTGGCGTCGGCGCGATCCTGTTCACGACATAATCATCAACCGGCACCGATTGCCGCATGGCCAACAGAGATGGTCATGGGTAAATGCGCCGGAAAGAGACATAACAATGACAAAAAGACTATTGATAGACGGCCGCCAGGTCGAAGAAACGCGGGTTGTCCTTCTCAGCGGCACCCGCATTGAGGATTTTGACTACGAGACTGAAAATCGCAAGCAACTGAAGGGTAATGTCTATCTGGCGCGGGTAACGCGCGTAGAACCTTCACTTCAGGCTGCCTTTGTTGAATATGGCGGCAATCGCCAGGGCTTCCTTGCTTTCAGTGAAATCCACCCTGATTATTACCGAATTCCGGTCGAAGACCGTGAAGCGCTGATGGCGGCTGAGCGCGCCAGCGCCGATGAAGATGATGGCGACGCCGAAGATGGCGATGCGCCGGAAACCCTTGGCGGCGAAGANACCGATGANGAGGACAATCGCCCAAAGCGGTCACACCGGAAATACAAAATCCAGGAAGTTGTGTCGCGCAAGCAGATCATGCTGGTGCAGGTCGTCAAGGAAGANCGCGGCAACAAGGGCGCTGCGCTGACCACCTACCTGTCACTCGCCGGCCGCTATTGCGTGCTGATGCCGAACTCAACCCGCCGTGGCGGTGTCAGCCGGAAAATCACCAATGCCGCCGACCGCAAGCGCCTGAAAGGCATTGTCAGCGGGCTGGACACGCCTGACGGCGTAGCCGTGATTGTACGCACCGCCGGTGCCAAACGCACAAAAACCGAAATTTCGCGTGACTACGCCTATCTGTCGAAGCTGTGGGACGAAATCCGCACCCGTACGCTGGAATCTCAGGCCCCAAGCCTGATCCATGAAGAAGGCGACCTGATCAAGCGGTCCATTCGTGACCTGTATACAAGTGAAGTTGACGAGGTTCTGGTTGAGGGCGAGGAAGCCTACAAGATCGCGCGCAACCAGATGAAGATGCTGATCCCCAGCCACGTCAAGAAGGTGCAAAAATACGAAGACAGTCTGCCGATCTTCCAGCGTTATCAGGCCGAGCAGCAGATGGACACCATCCACAGCCCGCAGGTAACGCTGAAATCAGGCGGGTATCTNGTGATCAACCAGACCGAAGCGCTTGTCNCTGTCGACGTCAACTCGGGCCGCTCGACNCGTGAGCGGAATATTGAGGAAACGGCGCTCAAGACCAATCTTGAGGCAGCTGATGAGTTAGGACGCCAGTTGCGCCTTCGCGACCTGTCCGGCCTGATCGTTGTCGATTTCATCGATATGGAAGAGAACAAGAACCGCAATGCCGTCGAACGCCGCATGAAAGATGCGATGCGGAACGACCGGGCGCGGATCCAGATCGGATCGATCAGCCATTTCGGNCTTCTGGANATGTCGCGCCAGCGGTTGCGGATCAGNTTTAATGAATCAATCAGCAATGTCTGTCCGCATTGTGAAGGCACGGGCCGGGTCCGCTCTGTNGAAACAGCGGCATTGCAGTTGCTGCGCGCGATCGAGGACGAAGCCTCAAAAGGCAAGATGGATCAGCTGCGGATCACCATGCATAGTGATGTGGCGCTGTATATCCTCAACCATAAGCGCACATCTGTCACCGCGCTGGAGGAACAATTCGGTATCTCCATCGTCATTCTGGCCGATTCCAATCTTGCCGCGACCGAGCATAATGCCGAGCGTGTGGGCTGGCAGGGCAGCAATCAGCNCAAACCTGCCAAGACCGCAAAACCTGCTGNGGTTGATGATGAGAGTGCAGACGAGGCTGACAGCGCCGAAAGTGAGGATCGTCCNGANGCCGAAGAGGCCAGCGAGGATGACCAGCCACGGCGNCGCAAGCGCGGACGGCGCGGCGGTCGGCGGCGGCGGCGGCGTGGCGGCGAGGCAGCGGATAACGCTGGTGACGGCGAGGCAGCTGCCAATGATGATGCAGCCAATGATGGCANTGCCACCAGCGATGCATCTGCTGAAACTGCAACCGCAGACNAGGAAGACGGCAAGGGTTCGGAAGATGGAAAGCCCGGTCGTTCGCGCCGCCGGCGTGGGCGTGGNCGNGGCAAGAACGCTGCTGACAATGCGGGCACAACAACAGAGGCCGCTCNAGCCGAAGCCGCCCCGGCCGAGGCCGACACACCAGCAACAGACACTGACAGTTCCAGTGCTGATGGTGATGCTGCCAGCGAGACCAAGCCAAAGACCCGTACGCGCAAAAAGGCTGCCAAGGTAGNCACAGATTCAGACGCGCCAGCAGACGCNGGTGACGCNGGTGAATCGGANGGTGNGGAGCCCAAGGCGCGCAAGAAAGCGGCCAAGAAGGGTGCCGCAGCCACCAAAAAGAAAGCCNCAAAGAAGGCAGTGGNCAAGAAAAAGGGCGCAGCAAAGAAAGCTGCAACCAAGACAGCTGCCAAAAAACCTGCCGCAAAGGCTGCTGCGGATGACGCTGCCAGCAACGCTGATACAGATNCCGCAAAGCGTGCGCCGATCAGCTCGGCACCGGCGGATGTGGTTGAAGTCGGCAGCGATGCACCGGCCAAGCCGCGAACAGGCTGGTGGAACCGCGGCTAGCCGCTATTCGGCGGCGCTGCTGCCAACCTGTCTTAGATAAGAGGGAAGCCAGTCGTTGATTCTGCGGCTGGCTTCTTTCATGTCCGCCGTGCTGCCTGCATAGGACAGGCGCAGATGGCGATGCCCCTCGGCCTTGTCAAAATCAACGCCCGGCGTCACCGCAACATGCGTCTCGTTCAGCATCGCTTCGGCCATGCCGATGGAGTCGGGTGTTGTCATACCAAGCTTGCTGATATCTGCATAAAGATAGAATGCGCCGTCGGACGGTGCCATGTCGCCCAGAAAATCCTGTGGCAGGCGGCTTGTCAGGATGTCCCTGTTTTCACGATATCGCGCCGCCTCGGCATCCAGTATCGCGTAATCATCAAAGGCCGCAATGGCGCCCGCCTGCATGGGTCGCGGTGGGCCGATATACATATTCTGCGCCAGACGTTCCACCGTATCCAGCATGTCGGGCGGAAAAATCGCCCAGCCAACACGCCACCCTGTCATGGAAAAGAACTTTGAAAAGGAATTGACGACGATCACGCTGTCACTGTGCAACAGCGCCGTCGTTGGCCGCCCGCCAAATGTCAGCCCGTGATAGATTTCGTCCATGATCAGACGCACACCGTTCTTGTGGCACCAGATACAAACATCGCGCACGTCGTCATCGCTCATCACCACACCTGTGGGATTAGCCGGGCTTGCCAGCAGCATGCCATCAGGCAGCGGTTCGCCAGATGCGACCAGTTCCTCAAGGCTGGGCAGCCACCCCTCAGTGGCGCGCGCCGGCATCAATACCGGCTCCAGACCCAGCGCCATCAGCAGGTTCCGGTAAGCCGGATAACCGGGCGTGGCCACGGCAATTCTGTCACCACGGTCAAAGCCAGCCAGAAAGGCGAGCGCAAAGCCAAGTGAAGATCCGGGCGTGACAGCAATACATGCCGGGTCAACCTTTGCCCCGTACCAGTCGGCATAATGACCGGCAATGCGCTGGCGCAACGGCCACTCTCCGAATGCCACCGAATAACCATGCGTAGAGACATCGTCCAACGCCTTTATCAGCGCCCTGTTGACCGCTGGCGGTGGTGGTGAGGATGGCTGTCCCACCTCCAGATGGATCACATCTGCACCCGTTGCTTCCAGCGCCTTGGTGGCATTCATCACAGCCATCGCAAGGAAGGCGGGAACCATATTCGTTGTCGTCGTTTTCAGTGCCATTGTCCGCTTATGTCCGCTTATGTCCGCTTGCCTTCGTCACAAATCAGGGCGTATGTCGACCGCGCAGAGGCAACAGGGCCTCTGACACAACAGGAATTTTGATGCGTGAGGCCACATAAGTGCCACGTTCGTATGACAGGAGATAGTGGCAAACAGAAAATTTTCACCGGAAATTGTGGTTATCTGCGTTATTTTGAATGACAGTGCCGTCCGGCAGGCACAATAAACTGGAGACAGCATGCCAATCAGCCCGTTCACCCCAGCCGGCGTTTCAACGCCCGTCACCATGCAGGTGCCGGCCGGTTTTGAAGCGCCGGTGAAAATGATGCGCCGGCTTGTAGTGGCGGCCCTCATGCTATGCGTATTGGTGGCTGGCAGCACATCGTTGCGGGCCAATATGATCCGCGATGCCGAAATTGAGGCCGGCCTCGAAGCGCTGGTTCAGCCGTTGGCGCTGGCGGCCGGTTATGGCCCGGGTGAGATCACGGTAAGGGTTGTCATCAATCCCCAATATAATGCCTTCGTCGCTGGCAAACGCACGATCTATGTGCATTCCGGTCTTCTTCTGCAGGCTGATGATGCGCTGGAATTTCTTGGCGTGATGGCGCATGAAATCGGCCATATCAAGGCCGGTCACGTGCCGCGTCTTGACGAGGCACAGCAACAGGCCAGCGGTGCCGCCGCGCTGGCAACCATTGCTGCCATGGCGATTGCAGCAGGCGGCAGCGGCGATGCGGCGGCCGGTGTTCTGATTGGGGGCAGCGACCGCGCCAACCGGGTATTTCTGTCTTCGGTGCGGCGCAATGAATCCGTTGCTGACGAAATTGGTCTGGCATTGATGGACAAGGCAGCCTTGTCCTCTGTCGGATTGCGCAATGTGATGCAGCGTATGGCACGTCAGCGCGCCCTGCCTGAAAGCCGGCAGTCGACCTATTATTCAACGCATCCGGCATCTGCTGAACGTCTGCAAGCTCTGCAGGATCATGTCAATTTGTCACCGCACTCAGCAAATCTGCCATCATCCGATGTGATGCAGCTATATGCCAGAATGGTCAGCAAG
>NYTO01000060.1 GCA_002683535.1 SAR116 cluster bacterium | reverse complement strand
GTGCGGTCTGGTTCATTGCTACGCTCATTTTTGGGCCTGGGCTGTGGTCTTGACCCTTGGCTGGACGGCCGGTATCCATGGATACCAAGCCAACCGCATTACAGCAAGGACACCTTGATGATCAAGAAAGCCATCTTTCCCGTTGGTGGTCTTGGCACCCGATTTCTGCCGGCAACAAAAGCCATGCCCAAAGAGATGCTGCCAATCGTTGACAAACCGCTGATCCAGTATGCGGTTGAAGAGGCCGCTGCCGCAGGGATCGAACAGCTTATTTTTGTCACGGGCCGCAACAAGAGCGCAATTGAAGATCATTTTGACCATTCAGTAGAACTGGAATCCACGCTTGAGGCGAAGGGAAAATCAGCAGCACTTGATGTTGTAGGCGACATGATGCGCCAGCCCGGATCTGTGATCTATGTACGCCAGCAGCAGCCCGCAGGCCTTGGTCACGCTGTCTGGTGCGCGCGTCATTTGATCGGTGACGAGCCTGTGGCAGTTCTGCTTGCTGACGATCTTATCCTTGGCAAGAGCTGCCTGAAGGAAATGGTTGATGCCTATGAAGGCGGCAACATGGTGGCGGTAATGGATGTGCCGCGCGACCAGACAGGTGCCTATGGCATCGTGACACCTGGAAAAAGCGTGGGCCGGCAGGTCGAAATTGAGGGGTTGGTAGAAAAACCTGCCCCGGCTGATGCCCCTTCGACGACAGCTGTGGTAGGCCGTTACATCATCTCGCCCTCGGTGTTCGATACACTTGGTCTGCAAGAGCACGGTGCCGGCGGCGAAATCCAGTTGACCGACGCGCTAGCCAAGCAGATTGGAACAGCGCCCTTTACCGGCCTGCATTTTTCGGGTGAACGTTTTGACTGCGGCTCAAAAGTCGGGTTTTTGCAGGCAAATCTGGCTTTTGGCCTGTCGAACCCGCAGATAAGGAATGAACTGCAGGACTGGTTGCAAGGGCGCATGTCATGGACGCGCACGACATGACAGCGCATATATTCGATCCAACGATCCTGCGCGCCTACGACATTCGTGGTATTTTCGAAGACACCCTGACCACAACCGATGCATTTCATATCGGACTTTCATTTATTTCATTGCAGCGTCACCGCACGAATGACAGCTCGGTTGCTGTCGGGCGTGACGGACGTCTGTCATCACCCGCCCTGTCTGACGCGCTGATTGATGGTCTTGTTGCGGGCGGCGCACAGGTTGTCGATATCGGATGCGGGCCCACACCGATGCTGTATTTTGCAGCTCATGAACTGGGCGCTGGCGGCGCCATACAGGTCACTGGCAGCCACAATCCACCGCAACATAACGGCTTCAAGATGGTGATGGGCGGTGCCTCATTCTTTGGCGCGGATATCGGCGAACTCGGCCGGGCCAGCGCCGCCGGTGCCGCGCGCGCCGAGGGAGGGACACGGCGCGAGATATCTATTCAGGCCGCCTATATAGACCGGATCAGCGACGGGTTGACGACCGATGGCATGAACGTCGTCTGGGATTGCGGAAATGGGGCGGCCGGCGCGGTTACCGAACAGCTGGTCAAACGGCTTGCAGGCCGGCACCATGTATTGTTTCCGGAAATTGACGGTACGTTTCCGAACCATCATCCCAATCCGGTCGATCCTGAAACGCTGGAGATCCTGCGCGCCGAAGTTGCAGACAAGGGCGCACAGATCGGGATCGGGTTTGATGGAGACGGTGATCGCATTGGTGTTGTCGATGCGCGGGGCCGGCAGGTGCCGGGGGACTTGCTGACAGCTTTTATCGCGCAGGATGTGGGTTTGCGCCACAAAGGCAAGCCGATGCTGCTGGATGTGAAGTCGTCAGATATGGCGATGGATCTGCTGCGCCAGGCCGGATCGGCACCCGAAGTCTGGAAGACAGGTCACAGCCACATCAAGAAACGAATGAAAGAGGTCGGCGCACCGCTGGCTGGCGAAATGTCCGGCCATATCTTCATCGCTGACAATTATTATGGCTTTGATGATGCAATCTATGCCGGCATGCGGGTTCTTGACCAATGCGTGCGTACCGGTTTTGACATCACAGCATTCATGGACAGCCTGCCCGAACAACATGCAACACCGGAACTGCGCGTGCCCTGCCCGGACTCGGACAAATTCGCGGCCATGGACACCATTACTGCACATGTTCTGGCAGCCAATGATCCAAATGCTGTTTCGACGATTGATGGTGTGCGGGTGCGTACCGATGGCGGATGGTGGCTTTTGCGCGCGTCCAACACCGAAGCTGTTCTGATTGCACGTGCTGAAGCCGCTACAAAGGACCGGCTTGACAATCTGGTCGGGGATATCGGCCGGGCGCTTGGCGTGGCCAACCTCGACTGGTAACGCCGCGGATAATTGGCCTTGTTTCAGGCAGGGTCAGGGCTTATCTTCACGGCTCCCCCGATATTGAATAGCAAACCCCGGAGACGTTGATGACCACTCCCGTTTTACGTGGCAACCTTTCGGTTTCTGCAGATTTGGCAGACTTTGTTGAGACCGAGCTTCTGGCGGCAAGTGGTCTGGCGCCCGATCATTTCTGGTCGGGTTTCAATGAAGCCGTGACCCGTCTGGTACCAAAGAACCGCGCACTGCTTGAAACGCGCAAAACAATGCAGGCCCAAATCGACACCTGGCTGAAGGACAATGCCCGGGACGGTATCGATGAAGCTGACCATATGGCCTTTCTTGAATCCATTGGCTATCTGGTCGCCGAAGGGGACGATTTCAGCATAGACACAACCAATGTAGACCCGGAAATTGCCAGCATCGCCGGCCCGCAGCTGGTTGTGCCGATCACCAATGCGCGATATGCGCTGAACGCCGCAAACGCTCGCTATGGCAGCCTGTATGATGCGTTTTACGGTACCGATGCCATTCCGTCGGACGGTGAAACCGGAACCGGTGGCTATGATCCGGTGCGCGGTAGCAAGGTCATCGCCCGCGTGCGGTCATTCCTTGACGAGGCAGTGCCGCTTGGCACCGCCAGCTGGACAGACGTGACCGGCCTTTCAGTCACCGGAGGGCAGCTTGTCATCAAAACCGAGGCAGGCACTGCTGAACTGGCGCATGCACAGGCATTTGCTGGTCATGACGGCGATGCCGCAGCCCCTTCGATGATCGTTCTGGTCCATAACAATCTGCATATTCTGATTATGATTGATCGCAACGGGGCTATCGGCAGCACGGATGCGGCCAGCATCAATGATGTCATCATTGAATCAGCGATGTCGAGCATCATGGATTGCGAAGATTCAATTGCAGCCGTTGATGCAGAGGACAAAATCCTTGCCTATCGCAACTGGCTTGGCCTTATGACAGGCACCTTGCAGGAACAATTTGAAAAAGGTGGCCGCACCATTTCACGCCAGCTTGCCAGTGACATCGCCTATACATCTGCTGATGGCGGATCGGCGCATCTGAAGGCGCGCGCGCTGATGCTTGTGCGCAATGTCGGGCATCTGATGACAAACCCGGCCATTCATCTGTCTGATGGCAGCGAGATTCCAGAAGGCATCCTGGATGCGTTCATCACCGTTGCCGCGGCCATGGCCGACCTGGACCGCCGGCAGAACTCGGCTGCCGGATCGGTCTATATCGTCAAACCAAAAATGCATGGTCCCGATGAAGTTGCATTCGCTGTCGAAATATTCGAAGCCGTAGAGGCTGTGCTTGGCCTGCCTGCGAACACCATCAAGATCGGCATTATGGATGAAGAGCGCCGGACCACAATCAATCTGAAAGAATGCATTCGTGTTGCAAAGTCACGGGTTGTCTTCATCAATACAGGGTTCCTTGACCGGACCGGTGACGAAATCCACACATCGATGGAAGCCGGGCCAATGATCCGCAAGGCTGACATGAAGGAGGCGACCTGGATTGCCGCCTATGAAAACTGGAATGTCGATATTGGTCTGGCATGCGGCCTTGCCGGCCGTGCACAGATCGGCAAGGGAATGTGGGCCATGCCGGACCGGATGGCCGACATGATTGACCAGAAGATCAGCCACCCNATGTCGGGAGCAAATTGNGCCTGGGTGCCATCNCCAACCGCTGCCACCCTGCATGCGCTGCATTATCANCAGGTGAATGTTGCGGCGCGTCAGGNCGAAATTGCCCAGCGCCCNCCNNCCCGACGCAGTGATATCCTGGCCGTGCCGGTCGCACACCGCCCGAACTGGTCGGAAGCAGACATCAATGAAGAGCTGCGCAACAACGCGCAGGGCATATTGGGCTATGTGGTTCGCTGGGTTGATCAGGGGGTCGGGTGCTCAAAGGTGCCNGACATTCATGATGTGGGATTGATGGAAGATCGTGCCACCTTGCGCATTTCTTCGCAGCATATAGCCAATTGGCTGCATCATGGCGTCTGCAGCAACGNCGATGTGATGGNGGTGATGCAGGAAATGGCTGCTGTTGTTGACCGGCAGAATGATGGCGACCCTGCCTACATCCCCATGGCATCTGACTTCGATTCCTCGATCGCGTTTCAGGCAGCATGTGATCTGGTTTTCAAGGGACGCGAACAGCCTTCCGGATATACCGAGCCTGTTCTGCATGCCCGCCGTCTGGAAAAAAAGGCGAAAGATGCCGTTTAACGCCGATCCGCATATTTCGAAAACGCCGGGATTCCCGAAAGACGGCATCACCTTCTATGACATCAGTCCGATCCTTGAAGATCGCGTTGTGGCCAAGCAGGCAATGACGGCCCTTGCCGAACTGACACACCCCATGAAGCCCGACATTATCGCCGGCATTGATGCGCGCGGGTTTCTGTTCGCCCTGCCGCTGGCACTTGAACTTGATTGCGGCATGGTGATGGTCCGCAAGGCGGGCAAGCTGCCGGGTGAATTGCTGGAACAATCCTATGCGCTGGAATATGGCGAGGCCCGACTGTCCATACAGGCATCACGCCAGCTGAATGGCAGGCGGGTTGTGCTCTGCGATGATCTTCTGGCAACTGGCGGAACGCTCGAGGCGGCGGCAAAGCTGGTGGCGCGCTGCGGCGGCACACTTGCCGGTGCGGTCTGTATCATCGAATTGACCGGGCTGAAGGGGCGATCCCGCATCGATTGTCCGGTAAAGGCTCTGCAAACTTACGAATTCTAGCACACAGACAGCAAGCCGGCCCGGTGTGACGAACGCTGGATTGTCTTGATGTTTGATCTTTCCGGCTGAAATCTGTTGTGTCGCCGGGGACCGCCTGAAAAGATGTATCTCTGTCAAGAGTATCTCTGGCAGGATATATCAGTGGTAAAGACGGGGGCGGGATCATGCATGGGAAGAAACCTCTTCTGTCATGGTCACTTTATGACTGGGCAAGTTCACCCGTTCCGACCCTTCACGCCACTTTCATATTTTCTGTTTTCTTCACCACCGCCGTCATGCCGGAAGGCGGGTCTGTCGCATGGGCGTGGATGACATCTGCAGCTGCGCTGCTGGTTGCGATTTCTGCACCCATTCTGGGACGTCTGGCAGACCAGCGTGGCAGTGCGAAGACCTTCCTCGGACTGGCAACAATCCTCGGCGCAGGGGCTACGGCGCTGCTGTGGTTTATCGAGCCTGACCCGCGCTTTGCATTCGCCGCGCTGTTGTTGTCCGGCCTGTCGATCTTTGTGATGGAGATCAGTTTCGTTTTCTACAATGCACTGCTTCCCTCGGTCTCGCGTCCTGAAGATTATGGACGTGCCTCCGGCCTTGCCTGGGGGCTTGGATATGCCGGGGCGATCATCGCACTGGCGGTGGTCCTGCTGTTGTTTGTGATGCCTGATGACCCGGCCTTCGGAATCACCAAGGACAAGGCAGCCCATATCCGTGTGACGATGTGCTTTGCCGCATTGTGGCTGCTGGTCTTTTCAGCGCCCCTGTTCCTGTTCGTGCGCGCGCCCGACCCGCAGCCAAGGACCGAGCCGTTCCTGTCGCAATTGCGCACCAGCATCGCGGTGGCCATGCGCATTCCGGATATGCCCCGGTTCCTTCTGGCGCGCATGCTGTTTGCTGACGGGCTGGTTACCTTGTTTGCCTTTGGCGGGATTTACGCTGCCAAAATCTTCGGTCTGACGCAGACCATGGTTCTGGTCTTCGGAATTGTCCTGAATATTACTGCCGGGATTGGCGCCGCCTTTGGCGGCTATGCCGATGACCGCTTCGGATCCACCCGCGTGATCCGTATATCGCTTCTGGCCCTGACTGTTCTGGGAGCGGCCGCCATCCTGGCACCAAATCAGGCTGTATTCTGGGGTGCCGGGGCCGCGCTTGGCATTTTTATCGGACCGCTGCAATCATCGTCACGTGTCTATGTGGCGCGCAAGGCACCGGCAGAACACCGGGCCAGCATGTTTGGATTGCTGATGCTGTCCGGCAAGGCGACAAGCTTTGTCGGGCCATTGCTGTATGGCATTGCCGTTGCATCGACAGGCACCGAACGGGCGGGCATGGCGATTGTCGTCATCTTGATGATTGCCGGATATTTTGTGATGCCGCGCCGATAGCGCATGTCAGCTGCTGGCAGNTTCGTCCGCNGCGCGCNCCTCATCACGAAACTGGTCGATCAGAACATCCTTGCCGTCACGCTTGATATGCCAGAACGTCCATCCATTACAGCTTGGCTGGGACTGCAGTTTCGCGCCAAGACTGTGGATCGATCCTGTTTCCTTTCCCTTGGTNAACAGCGATCCATCCGCGCGNACNTGCGCTGAAAACCGCCGTTTGGCGTCGAAAAGCACGTCGCCGGGCTGGATCATCCCGCGTTCGATCAGGCTGCCGAACGACACTTTTGCCTTTGCCCGCTTTGGCGGCGTCGCCAACAAGTCGGGAGANCTGATNGGGGTNACGTCAGCCACNCGTTCACGCGCCAGCGCCACATAACGCGGATCCTGCTCGATCCCTACGAAATGCCGGTTCAGTCGCCGCGCCACCGCGCCAGTGGTTCCCGTTCCAAAAAACGGATCCAGAACAACATCTCCGCGGTTGGTGGATGCCAGAAGAACCCGCGCCANAAGTGATTCCGGCTTTTGCGTCGGATGCGCCTTGCGGCCTTCCTGTTTCAGCCGTTCATGGCCTGTACAGATCGGCAACTCCCAGTCAGAGCGCATCTGCACATCATCATTCAGCGCCTTCATCGCCTCGTAATTGAAGCTGTAGCGTGACTCCTTTGAACGCGCGGCCCAGATCAGCGTTTCATGCGCATTTGTAAACCGGCGGCCCCGAAAATTGGGCATCGGATTTGTCTTGCGCCAGATCACATCATTCAAAAGCCAGTAATCAAGGTCCTGAAGGATCCGGCCGAGCCTGAAAATATTGTGGTAGCTGCCAATAACCCAAATCGCACCATTGGGCTTAAGAACCCGGCGCGCCTCGGTCAGCCAGGCAAGCGAAAAGGCATCATAGGCAGAAAATGAATCGAACTTGTCCCAGTCATCATCAACAGCGTCCACTGTCGAATGATCCGGTCTGGCCAACATGCCACCAAGTTGCAGATTATACGGCGGGTCGGCAAAAACGAGGTCAACAGAAGCGGTCTGCAGCTTCTTCAGCTCGCCAATACAGTCACCTTGAATCACAATATCCGTCTGCACGCTGCCCAGCCATTTATAAATTGTTTCAGAGCTTTACAGAGACATAAAGACGTAAAAACTTAAGTTAAGTCAACCGACAAGCCGGAAATTCTGCCAGCATCACCACATATGGTGTCGCCTCGGAAAATCATCTGATTATCTAGTGTGCGCCCATCAACGCTGATTCACGTGATGGCCTTTACGACAGGGACCGGGCGAATGTTAGGGCAAGGTGTGTCGCCACATCATGGAAGTGAAATTCCATGCGATTGCTGCATCTTCAGCAGCACCGTGATCATACGCTAAATGGGGCTGGTGCGCCCCGCGGTTGCGGCCAGATAGCGGCGTACCGGTGCAAAGCTGCGCCGATGATGCGGGGTGATGCCAAGCTGTTCGATCGCCGCGCTGTGCTGTTTGGTGCCATAGCCCATATTGGTGGCCCACCCGTACCCCGGATGGCTCTGGTCAAGATCGACCATCAGCAGATCACGGCTATGTTTGGCAATGATGGACGCAGCGGCAATGCTCAGGCTCGCCGAGTCACCGCGCACAATGCATCGCGCCGGCATGGTGGTTGGCGGCATCTGGTTGCCGTCAACCAGCGTTTGCGCAGGGGCATCGTAACCAAGGCTGATCATCCTTGACTGAAGGTCTGCAGCCACCTCTGCCATGGCTGCCAGCGTTGCTTTCAGAATGCCCTCACGATCAATCACGGCCACATCAACATGGCGCAGACTGTACAGATGCGGGCCAGCGGTCAGCTGTTCAAACAATATCGCCCGGCGGGCAGCGGCAAGCTTTTTGGAATCATCAAGGCCTGCCGGAATACTGTCTGGTACAGAGCGATCAAGCCAGCAGGCGGCCACACTTACAGGTCCAGCCCACGGCCCACGGCCAGCCTCATCCACGCCAATCGACTGGCCGGACACCTCATTTTCGAGACTGAAATCAGGCATCGGCCTTTATGGCGGCACGGCGCTGTGTGGCAGATTCGGCAAGACGCGGCATGATTTCAACGAAATTGCAGGGGCGGTGCCGGATATCAAGCTGATAGCGCAGAATATCATCCCATCCATCACGGCATCCGGACGGGGATCCCGGAAGGGCGAACAGATATGTGCCACCAGCAACACCTGCCACCGCCCGTGACTGGATGGTCGAGGTGCCAATCTTGTCATAGGACAGCTGGCGAAACAGCTCGCCAAAACCCGGAATATCCTTTTCCACGATCTGGGCAAACGCCTCTGGCGTACTGTCACGGCCTGTCAGGCCCGTCCCGCCTGTGGTGATCACCACATCAATCCCGGCATCATCAATCCAGCTGCGAAGCTGCCCGACAATGCGGTCAACATCATCGGTGACAATCATTCGTGCTGCCAGAATGTGACCGTCTTCATCAATGCGGCCGGCAAGAAGATCGCCAGAACGATCATCCGTGGCCGTACGTGTGTCCGACACCGTCATCACGGCAATATTGACAGGCTGGAACGCCACCGACATGTCGAGACGGTTTGTATCACGTGCCATTCTGGGCTCTCTTGGTTTGTTCAGATCACGACCCGTCAACAGAGTCTACCACTGTGCCGGTCGCAGTAAAATCAAATCGCCCAAAGCTGCCGGCCGCAAGGGCAAGCAGTTCAGGCGACGGATCACCCAGCTGCATCCGGTAAAGCGCGAAATTGGTGATGACATTCTTGATGTAGTGACGTGTTTCACGCGCCGGAATGGATTCGATCAGCAAGAAGGGATCATCCTGATGATCCACCTTGCGAAGCCATTTCCGCAAATTGCCGGGCCCGCCATTATAGGCAGCCAGAAGATGCACGATGGACCGGTCAATCAACGGTTCATCGAGCAGCGACCGAATATAGGCCTGGCCGATTTCAAGATTGCGTTCCGGGTTCAAAAGCAGATGTTTCTGGCTTCCCCGATAACTGCGGTTCTTGGTCACAAATGAAGCTGTAGATGGCATGATTTGCATCAGCCCGGCAGCACGTGCCCGGCTTTTTGCGCGCGGATTGAAGCCTGATTCCTGCCGTGATATCGCCCAGACAAGCGCCTGGTCGACTGTGAATTCCACGTCATAAAGCGGAATCGGGTAGATCGCACCAAGGAAGGTTCTGCCGCTGTTCTTTGCCAGCAAAGAGCCCGCACGATAGGCAAGGCCGGCCATACCGTTATCAAGCGTGAAGCGCAGGGCGGCTTCTTTCATGCTGCCTGGCATTTCACCCCACAGATAGCGCAGTTCCCGCTCGGCATCATTATAGCGGCCAATCTGCAACAGCGCGAACAGCCGCTGTCCGCCCGGGCGCGATGACAGCCAGTCTACAAAGTCAGAATCATAGGCAGGCAGCTCAAAGCCGAGCTCGAAATCCTGCCCGAGGGCCACGCGTGCGATAACGCCATAGAAACTGTCCAGATCGTCAGCCGCAATCTGCAAATAGCGCATTGCCGCTTTCGGACGTCCAGACCGCATTTCAACACGATGTGCCCAAAAGGCACCGGCACTGCGCAATGCCGGAAATGCCGCTTCATTCTCGGCGAGATCACGGAACAGGGCGCCAGCGAATTCAATGTCACCGCTGCGCCAGGCAGCCAGCCCACCGGCCCAGCTTCCCATCACGGCCTCGTCACGGCTTACACCCAGCGCATAGCGGGCCTGGCGAACAGCTTTGCTATCAACGCCAAAGATGAAATAGGCATGCGCAATTTCGCCGCGCAGCTGGCTTTCCTCCCAGCTGGTGAGATAGCGGCGGTTGCTGTTGTCATCAATCAGCTTCAGGGCACCGCTTGGCCAGCCGCGGCGGATGGCGCGGCGTATCTCACGCGCAATAGAACGTGTCTTGCGCGGCGATGCGCGGCCTGCCGAAGATACCGGGATGGGCGGCCGATAGCTGTTTCCTGTCGACAGGCCAAAGCCGTTCAGATATCCGGATTTGGGGGCTGTTGGCCGGGCCGCGTTCTTTGGCTTGCGCTTTTTGGCAAGCCAGTAAATACGGCTCGCATCAGGATGGTCATTATAGCGTTTCAGCCAGGAAGACAGTTCACTGTAACTTGACCGCCATGCCGTTGGATGCAGATAGCGTTGCGAGAGGAGATGACCCGTCAGAATGCCGTCTTCAAGGCGACCTATCTCTCTGATGGCCTGCTTCATGCGGCCCTGTTCCTGCAGATGAAACAGACGCTGATATTGCTGAACATCAAACGGGCTGAGGGGCTGCGGTATGGCAGATGCCGGTATCGCAGAGGGCGCGTCGGGTAATTGCGTCGCAGTCGATGCCGCAGCAAGCTGGGGGCTGAACGAACACAACATGACAGCAATGGCAAGCCAATGCACAGCTTTGGCGATAATGGAAAGCACAGCCAGAACCCAGCCTTTGAATAATTTCGGGCTTTAAGAGAATGCGGGCAGTCTACAGAAGTTTTCCGGCAAGCGCCAACAGATCTGCCCAGGCAAGCCGTTTTTGCGCTGGCGAGCGCAGCAGATATTCCGGATGCAGACTGGCCATGACATGGCGTTCCTTACCGTCACCAAAATCAATACCGGCCCATTTGCCGCGTGTCTTCAGGATACTGCCAGCCCCGGGAATCAGTGCTTTTGCAGCGCCGCCGCCAAGAACCATAACAAATGCCGGGTCTGCCAGTTGAATATGACGACGCAGCCAAGGCAGAAGCACGTCCATTTCTTCACTTGTAGGGGTGCGATTCCCGGGCGGCCGCCATGGAATGAGCGGGGCAATATACACATCTGCGCGCGTCAGGCTGATGCTGGCAAGCATGCGGTCAAACAATTGTCCGGCGGTTCCGA
>NYTO01000059.1 GCA_002683535.1 SAR116 cluster bacterium | reverse complement strand
CAAGGTCCATCGCCACCCGCCCGACCAGCGCACGCTGACCAATCTCCAGGCAGATTTCCGCAAGGCGGAGGCTTGCCGGCTGATGAATGGTGGCAAAATAGACGGCCGTCGTTGTGCCATTGGCCAGCAGGCGACGCACCAGCGCCCGGTAGACACGGTCTGCAAATTCCAGATCGCTGTAACGCGATTCCAAAGGAAATGTATGGGTGCGCAGCCAGACATCCAGTGGCACATCCAGCGCATTGCCAAGCTGTGGAAATTGTGGCGCATGGATGTGAAGATCGACGAAGCCCGGCAGCAATGCGCCCTTGCCCCGAAGATCGGTGACGGCAGCCATGTCGATATGGCGGCGCGCCGGATCGTCAGGCGGCATCACGGCGGTGATCGTGCCATCTTCAGCGGCGATCATCGCATCATCAATGCGTTCAATGTCTGTTGTCTCTCCGGCGCTGTGGCCGGGCGCGTGGAACAGGTTTGCCCTGAAGAAGACTGCTGTCATGGCTGCTCGTCTGTTGTCACCTGAAACGGGATCGGTTATCCGTATCACCGGACCGTACCTTCAACTATCACATTGTCATCATTAGCACAATTTCCATTTCGGTTGGCAGAAGCCGTGAGTATATGATGCTTCAACCGCGTGATGTGATGAAGGCTTCCTGGGGTGCGGTTTCAATGGCCCCGGGGCGGCAGTGGCGTATTGTCTGAATGGCGCTGGCAGGGGTAACGCCGCGTCGCACAAGCAGTGATGCTGCCACCAGCCCGCTGCGGCCAAGACCGGCCCGGCAATGAATGGCAAGACTCTGCCCGTCATCCAGAATCTGCGACAGATCATCCAGCAGTGCCTCAAATTCNGCGCTGCGCCCGGCATCAGGTACGCTGAANTCGACGATTGGCCATTCGCGCCAGGNAAGGCCGGCATCACGCGCCNGCTGCGGCAAATCCGGAACGCCGATCTTGCCGCGTTCCTGTGCATCGATCAGGCTGACAAGACNGCANATACCGCGCGNGGCCACTTGGTCCANATCGCTGGCAAGCCGGTCAGCAGCATTGNCATGCGCAGGCGCCGCATCCGCAGTGACGACGCTGCCGGAATGAACCATATCACCATCGCGCGTGCCGGGGCATCGGCACAGCCACAGCCCATCAACTGGCAATGCCGGNTGGGCAATCGGGGACAGGGTGAAGGGGTGCGTCTGGTCGCGCGGCATAGGNTGCCCTCTAAAACCCGTATGTCAGCGACAATATCACCGCTGCATCTTTGGCAAGCGACCCGCTGACAGGGTCATCTGTAAAATCCATNNGCCATCTTGCGCTGGCATCANCCGTCAGATTGTCGGACAGACGGCGACTGCCGGCAAGANTGATCATCTGAGCGCCGTTATCCAGATCGCGTGAGAGCAACAGCACGGCTTCACTGTCATCGACATCGTTGAACAATATGCGCGCACCCGCGGCCAGATCGTTCTGGAAGCCGCTATGAGCGGCAGCCCTGCGGCTGTCCCGCGCCAGCTCGGCAATCAGCACAAGATCGCGGTCNGACCCGCCAACGCCGTAAAGATTATGCTCGATGCCGACAACTGCCGCCTGATATGTTTTTGCCACCCCGCTGAGATTATACTGGCCNGACCGGCGGACAAACTCTCCCTTGAAAGCGCTGTCACCGCGCAAATACTGGATATCGAGGCCGGTCTGGGTAANCCGGCTNTAATCNGGCATCAGGGTTCCATCCGGCTGCACCAGCATACGNGGGTCGGCACCGGTGCCGCGGAACCAGCTTATGCCCAGATCAACATCACCAAAATAGCCCGACCAGCGCAGGGCATTGGCCAGATCATCACGCTTGGCNCCGTTACTGTAAGTTTCCTGCCGTTTGANAGGCAGGCCTGCGCGTTCCCGAAGCTTTGCTCCCGGATAGATGTTTGGCACAAAGCCGATGGCATACAGATCAAGCTGACCCGGGCCAACCGGCCATGATACGCGCAGCATCGGCGCGCCGCGTTTTTCGTTGCGCAGCAATCCGCGGCTGAAGTCCCGGCTGTTGACGATATCGACAGGGTTATAGCTTTCNGTCTTGCCCCAGAACATGATGGTGGTGCCAAGNAGGATGTCGACATCGCCAATGCGCGTTGTTACATGCGCTTCACGCAAATCGGCAAGGCCGTGTCCGGCAGANCCGCCGGTCAGACGCNGCNGCAGCAGCAGGGTGGCGCTGTCGGTTTCGACATACAGTTCGGGCCGGGCTTCGATATGGGTGAAGGCATCATCCTGGCCGGCAACGGCCGCATCACGCGGGTACCAGCTNGATTCAAGCGTGACTTCGCCCTGCTGTTCGGTATAGATCTCGGCGGCNGCCAGCATCGGCATGCTGGCAGCCAGAATCGCTGCCAGNGCCATAATNCGGCAGNGCAATGACANCCTGTGCGTGGTCATCGGCTGGCCTTGGCCAGTCCCTGCGGGGTGAAATCACGTTCGCCAAGCCCGTTGGAAAAGCTGTATTCCCCCCATGACAGGGTGGTCGATTTTCCAGTCTGGCTGTTGACCATCGTCATGGTGTGTGCGCGCCAGTATGCGTCCAGATAGTGCTGGTAATCGGAAAATTTCAGCGTCTTTTCCAGATCGCCGCGACGGTTGTAGAAATCAATCTGGTGCACACGATATTCATCGAGATCAATGAAAGACACGCGGCGTGAATAGCCGGACTTCTTGTTTTTCGGGCGGCTTTCCACTGCTGCACATGTCAGGCTTGTCTCATGGGCGCAGGGCGCATCCTCAAGCCAGATGTGATGATTGTCGGCGACCTCTTCGGACCCCAGATCCTCATATGAGAATTCGGAAGAAACGAACTTGCCGGTCCGGTTCGAGGATGAAATGCGCTTTACCCGCTTCACAGCCGGCAGGAAGATCCACTGCGAGTCATCATCGGGTTCAATCTTGGAATGCGTCAGCAGCGCGGTGCCCCGCACATCACGTGGCTGCGAGAAGGTGATGATCGACATATCACCAATCGCCGCGTCACTTGCTTCAAGAATGGTCGAGCGGAACTTGCGAACTGATTCATTGCCGGCCTTGTTCTGCAGCACCATCTCGCCTTCGACTGACACATCGCCCCAACCCTTGTCACGATTATCGACCTCGGTGGCAATTTCAAGGCCGCGCGGGTTTGACTGGTCACCGTCAGCACGCGCGCTGACAGCTGGCAAAAGAGTGGCGGCAACAAGGCCAAGGCAAAGAATGGCGGCAAGCGATGCCGTATGGGCAGGCGTTTTCATCTGTTTAATCCTGTCGAGAAAGATCAGAAGCGGAGGAAGGAATAGGAAGTCAACAAACAGCGCAAAGGCCAGCGTGACAGCCGTCAGGCGTGCCATGTCACGGTTCACGGCAAATCCGGATTGCCCAAGAATAGCAAATCCGATCACCAGACCAAGCGAGGTCACAGTCAGCGCCATACCAACCGATTTGAAGGCATAGCGGACGCTGTCTTCGGCGCTTTTGCCGCGTTTGCGTGCATTCGCATATTTCAGGATGAAATGCACGGTGTCATCAACCACGATGCCCAGCGTCATCGCAACGACGATGGATACCGCCAGCGACACATTGCCGACCATATAGCCCCACAGGCCAAAACCCATAATCGCCGGCACCAGATTCGGCACCAGTGAGACAAGTCCCAGTTTCAGATTGCGCAGCACCAGAAAGATGACGAAGGAAATGAATACCAGCGCCAGCGAGGTGCCTTGCAGCATGGACGGAACATCACGCGCCGATATCATGGTGTAGACATGCGTCTGGCCGGTCACCGGACTTTTCAGTTCAGGCGCATTCTCGGCAAACCATGTCTGGATGCGATCATCAAGGTCCAGCAGCATGGTGGTGGTGGCAAAAGGCACAAACGCCGAAACGCGTGTCGATGACCGGTCGACATTGATCTGGTCGGTCAGATCCATGCCATAACCAAGTGACAATTCATACAGGAACAGGAACTGCGATGCCTCTTCATCACTGTCGGGAATCCGGTAATGCGCCGGATCATCCTCATTCATGTTCATGTTCAGCCGCTTGATGGTGTCGCTGAGGCTGCGGATATGGCTGACTTCGGGCTGGGCGCGCAGGAAGGCGGCAAAGTCATCCAGCCGCGACAGATAGGCAACCGAATTGATGCCGCTGTCCTCGCCGGTATCGACCGAATATTCCAGAACATTCAGGCCGCCAAGCTGGCTTTCATAACGGTCGGTTGCCACCCGCGTCTCAAACCGCTCGTCAAAATAGCGCAAAAAGTCATCTTCAAGCCTGATCTGCGAGATGCCAATACCCATGCCGACAATGATCACCGGAATGCCGAACAGCAGCGGGCGCTGATTGCGGATGACAAAGTCACTCAACCAGTTCATCAGCCTGTCAACTGATGCGGCCTTCTGGTTCCGTCGCAGCGGCAGCCAGCATATCAATCCTGGCAGCAGGAATATCGTGAAGGCCCAGACACCAATCATGCCCGCAGCAACCATGTTGCCAAGCTGGCGAAATGGCGGCGAGATGGAAAAATTGAGTGACAGGAAACCAATGGCCGTGGTGAAGACCGCAACGGTAATGCCAAGGCCGTGATCGGCGATGGCGCGGCGGGCCCAGAATGTGCGGTCCGCTGATTCCAGCATCGTCTGCCGTACCGAGGACAGCACATGCACACTGCTGGCAACGGCAAGGGTGACCACCATCAACGGNGCTACAGCGGTGGCCGAATTGATCGGGATGCGGGTCCAGCCAAGCGCGCCAAGGGACACGAANGCTGATANTGTTGCCAGTACAAGGATCAGCAGCGCGCCGGTGACTGAGCGCAGCAGAATGCCGACAATCAGCAGCATCGCCACCAGCATGGCCGGGGTCAGCGTCTCTCCGTCTTTCTGGCTGGCTGTGGCAAANGCCTGACTGACNGCAACTGAACCGCTGGCAAGAAAATCAATCTGCGGATAATCGGCACGATAGCGGGCCANTAACGGGTCNGCCTCGGCAAGGATGCTTGGTATCTCGGTGACAAGATCTTCGCCGGGCANGCGGAAGATCACGGAAATGGCGGTTGCGCTGGCATNTTCATTGATCAGGCTGCCGATNATNTCCACCCGGTCCAGNGCCGTATCTTTGGCGGCNGCTGCCTGTTCGCCAGTCACTGAAAACGGGTCAGCAACCAGATCTTCGACAACCATCATGTCGCCGTCAGCATAGGTGTTCTGAAAGCGCGTNATCGAATTGACNAGCCGCACATAGGGCAGGTTCCATAAATCCTCNGTCAGCGCGCCAATGGCCTGNAATGTGGCCGGTGTGAAGACCTCGCCNTCCCTGGGCACCACNAGAATGGCCAGATTGTCATCCTTGGCGAATTCCTGNTCAAAAGCATCGAGGACCATCTTGTCCGGATTGTCATCTGCCATGAACACACGGCCATCTGTATCGAGCCGCAGATTGGGAACGCCGGCATAGACGACAAATGCCAGGGCCAGTGTGATAATTGCAGTCAGGATGCGATGATCAACAATCCAGTCGGCGGCTCTGCCGGGCCAGTCAGAAGTTTTGCTGGAAGTTGTGTGCGAGGATGACATGCGGGACACCTTTGCCAATAAATGCGTGAACTATAGGGTCTGTTCGTAATATCATGACTATGAAAATGATTATAATTCATTTTAATTTATCTCTGTTTTTTACTTAAACAATATGAGTTTTTAGCTATTATTAACAATATAG
>NYTO01000058.1 GCA_002683535.1 SAR116 cluster bacterium | reverse complement strand
CCGACAATCAGCGATTTGCCCTGCTTTAGGATGCGCGCGTCTCCAAATAGCTGGCCTGGTACCGGCTTGCGCATGAAGTTGATGGTTGCGCCAGTTGTGACAGTCAACGCCTCTGGCCCGATGCGCGACAGGATCAAAAGATAAAAGGCCACATCGGCAAGGGTGAACAAGGTTGGTCCCGAAACCGTATTGCCCGGGCGCAGATGGCGGTCGCTGGTAACAAGGGTGACTGTCAGGCCATGCGTGTCAGGTTCGCCAACAATCACGTCACTCGTGACCTGCGGGAACTCTTGCTGCATAAAGCGGGTCAGTGCCGCGCTGTCCATCTTTATCGTCATTACTTTCCTGTCCCCTGCCAATTCGAAATCGCCTATATGAAGTCCTGATGCATGATGCTGTGCCAGTGGGCGCGGCGCAAGATGCCGGTGCANGATCGGCCTTTACAGGCATGCACTACGAAAAATCTTGTTGTCAGACCGTCAAACGGCAATTCTTGTACANATGAACGGGAACAGGGAGGCGTCGCGCCAGCGGCGAAGGGACCCGATGCAGCGTGATACCCCTTTTGTGGGCGACAAGCAGGACCAGCTGCAGGNAGCATCTGCATCTGAACCGGATGTTGCGGCAGAGCGGCCCCGCCGCCGCGGGCGCACACGCAGCAAAGATGCAGGCGCAGCATCAGTGTCGCCAATGCTGGCGGCGCAGGGCGGTCAGATATCACTTCTGTCACCAGACGCACAACGGGATATCCATCAGGCAGCACTGCACTTGCTGGAGAACACAGGTCTGNCNGAAGCGCCTGCAGAGGCCATCAGTCTTGTTGANGCGTCCGGCGGCTGGGTATCAGATACCGGACGTCTGTGTTTTCCGCGTGCGCTTGTCGAAACAGTGCTGGCTGCCTTGCCGCGCACTGTGACGCTGTATGGCCGCCGCGATGATGCAGAATTGCGGCTTGGTGGCAGCAACGCCTATGTCGGGACGGGCGGTGCCTCGCCGTCATTCCTNGATATCGACAGCCATGAATACCGGCCGGCGACGCTTGTCGATCTGTACCATGCTGCGCGGATTGTCGACCGGCTTGACCACATTCATTTCTTCAGCCGTCCTGTTGCAATCTGTGGTTTCGAGGACCCGCTAGACATCGATCTTCATACTGCATGGGCGTGCCTGTCAGGTACGGCAAAGCATGTGATGGTCAGTGCCAGCACATCTGAAAGNGTTGATGCCATTGCGGCGCTTGCCTATGAGGTGGCCGGATCAGAGGCAGCGTTCCGGGCAGCCCCCTTCATCTCGCTCAATATCAATCATGCTGTACCGCCCATGCGGTTTGACAGCGAGGCTGCGCGCATACTGATCCGGGCCGCCGAACGCGGCATTCCGGCGATGGTGAACACATTTGGCCAGCTTGGCGCGTCCAGCCCGGTGACCATTGCCGGGTGTGTGGCACAAACCACAGCCGAAACGCTTGCCGGCATGGTGCTTGTCCATCTGGCGGCACCAGGCGGCACGGCGATTTTCGGNCCACGCCCGATGATTACCGATCTGCGAACCGGCGCGATGTCGGGNGGNGGTGGTGAACAGGCCAAGCTGACAGCGGCTGCCATGTCGATGGCCCGGTTCTATGGCTTGCCGAATTCCACCATAGCCGGCGCAACAGACAGCAAGGTCCCCGATGCGCAATCTGGCTATGAAAAATGCCTGACTGTCACGCTGGCGTTGCAGGCAGGGGCCGATATCATCACACAGGCAGCCGGTGCGCAGGCCAGNCTGATGGGNGCCTCGCTNGAGGCATATGTCATTGACAACGACATGCTTGGCAGCATTCTGAGCGCNCATACCGCAATAGATGTNTCAGCTGAAACGCTNAATNTGACGGCNATGCAGGCGGCCATCACNGGGGCCGGACATTTCCTTGGCGAGGCCGACACGCTGGCACGGATGAACAGCGACTTTCTGTATCCGCAGATCGGTGACCGGCGCAGCATCGAGGAATGGCAGGATGNAGGCGCNTTGACCGTTTGGGATCGGGCGCATGAACAGGTGCGCGCCATTCTGGATGCGCCGCCNGTGGCTGTGATTGCCAGCGACACCAGCGACANGGTTGCCAGANAATTCGGGTTGCCTTTGCTGGGGGCATNTTAAGGGCGTCAGGAAACGCCGTCTGCGGCTTCCATTTCGGTCCACATCTCGATGATCCAGCGCCGGATTGTCAGCGCCTCTTCCCACCGGTTTGACATCTCNACGCCATTGGCATCGGTCATCGCATATTCGGGTGGACCAAGTTCGCACAGGAAAATGCATTCGCCATCCGCATTCCGCGCGCGCCAGCTTTCCAGCCCGTCACGCCACCATCCCTGAAACAATTCCACCCATTNTGCATGCTGCGGGAAATCAAGCTGGAGCTGAATTTGCTGACGGCTGGCAACACGCCCCTGAAAGCTGTCGGACCGTTCGATGATACGCCGGATCAGACCGGCATCGCGCGGATCAAGCGGCAGCTTGAATTCGCGATCANCGACGAAGTGCGAGAGATCGGCACAAAGCCGCATTTCCGGGATGGCGTCGATCAGGCACAGGGTTGCATACAGATCATTGGTGATGCAGTTGCGATGTGTTTCGAACTGAACTGGCATGCCGACCTGGTCAGCCATCTCGATCCATTCGCGGATCACCGGGATCATGCCATCGACGCTGAGGGGCATCACCTGGCCAATGACATCGACAAATGGCGCGCCAAAATCCTTGGCCATGATCAGCGTTTCGCGGAGTGATTCAACCGTTCTGGGAAACGCCACAATCAGCGGGGTCAGGCCGTTGCGTTCCATATGCGGGCGCACGGCGTGGGCCTGCGCCACATCACCGGCACCAAGATCAATGGCCATGCCGTCATAACCGGCGGCGGCAACTGTCTCGGCAATCGCATCATAGCCAAGNACNGTACCGCTGGCATCATGTGGCATCATCGCCCAGAGCGATGTGTAGGTTCTGAGCTGGCGCGTTCCCATTGTCGGNTCAGGCTTCCAGACGCATTTCGCGTCCATCTTTCAGGGGTACGATCCATACCTCGTCCATCGGCCACTGGCTTTCATCCTTCTGGGCCAGACGGCGGATTACCTCTATCTGGAANTCGATCCAGCCCATGCGATGGACTGGTCCGGCGGCATCCTCGATCTTGCTGTTCAGCTTGCGCAGTTGCCAGAAGGGAACCGAGGGATAGCTGTGATGGGCGGTGTGGTANGGCATCTGCCAGCACAGCCAGCGCATTACAGCATTGGTGCGGGTAGAGCGGGTATTCTTCAGGATGTCGCTGTCATGTGTCAGGCCCAGATGTTCGATTGTGTTCTGCAACTGATGCACCCATTTNGTCAGCACCATCGGGATCAGCCAGAANGTCAGTGCGGCCCAGCTCTGGAAATAGAAAGAGGCAGCGGCGATGACCGCATAGCCCAGAAGATGCAGCCGTGATTCAAGAACGATACCGGANGCATGCATGCTGCCGATATANGGCTCTATGATGATGCCGCGTGCGCGCCTGACAAGGCCCGTGACCCGGTTCATCCAATAGGTAACGCCAACAAAATACAGCAGATAGCTTGTCAGATTGTAGGGTGCGCGTGTCAGTTCGCCATCGCGCTCCCACTGCGCGGTCCAGCGGTGGTGCGCAAAATGCATGACCTGGTCATAATCGCGCGGAAACAGCATCGNAAAGCCGATGGCACGTCCAAACCACGCATTCAGCCGCTTGGTACGGAANACTGTCCAGTGTGANAATTCATGCTGGCCGGCATACAGGAAATTGATCGTTACCCCCAGCGCAAACCCGCTGGCCAGCACCCACCAGCTGCCCATCGCCAGAACATGCAGATATCCGCACAACGCAATGNCAGCAAGATGACTGCCAAGCTGCAGGAAACCGGCAATATCGGATTTTGNATTCAGCGCTTTCAATTCGGCACCGCTAAGNAGTTTGCGGGTTGAAAAACTATCTTCCACTATCGGTCCTCATNACATNTGCTCTGGTTCTNACCCGTTAGATATGACCATCAGAACGGGAATGGTTCAACTGTGCCGTTATGCGTTTTGCCATCCGGCGTATGGACATAAAGTCGCGTGCCAAACTCCCAGTGCGATTTTTCAATCATCGACATGCCGACATTGCAGCCCAGACGNGGTGAATATATGCCGGATGTAATCTGTCCGACAATTTCATCTTTGCCCGCAGAATTNTNGCCNCCGGAGCTGGACGNCGGGCTGGCGGTAACGGGAAACGGCTCGCCGCATGGCGGGCTTGGCCCATCGCCNAACTTGATCCCCCGCAGCATCCNTTGCGGGCCTGTGGCCGCCAGNTCNCGCAAGGCTGCCTTGCCAATATAATCAACCGCGTCACCAAGATGGCACAGTGGCCCGAAACCGCATTCCAGCGGGTTGTTGTCGCGTGTGAATTCATTGCCGTANGACATCAGTCCACCCTCGATCCGTTCGATCAGNTTCGGGCATCCNGGACGAATATTATAGGCCGCGCCAGCGTCCCAGATCAAATCCCACAAGGCGCTGCCCAGCGCGCTGTCCTGCAGATAAATTTCATACCCGCCCTGTTTGCTGTAACCCGATCGTGCAATCAGCTGGCGCGTGCCAAGAACATCGAAAATCCCGAAACGAAAATGGCCAAGGGCGGCAATGCCGTCGCCGAACAGCTGGGTCATCAGCGCCTGCGCTTTCGGCCCCTGAATGGCCAGCGGCGAAACATCGGGTTCATCGACCATCACATCAAGCCCCATGCCGATGGCAAGGCCGCGCGCCCATAACAGGATATCGCTGTCGGCGATCGACAGCCAGAATCTGTCCTCGGCCAGCTTCAGCAGCACTGGATCATTCAGCATGCCGGCATTCTGGTCGATCAGCGGTACATACAGGCACTGGCCAATTTCAGCCCCGCGAATGTCGCGCGGCGTCATGATCTGTGCCAGACGGGCCGCATCGGGCCCGGTGATCTGCACCTGCCGCTGGACGCTGACATCCCAGATCTGCACATGCTGGCGCAGATGCAGATAATCATCTTCTACATCTGCCTCGAACGCCTTTGGCAACAGCATATGATTGACCACACTGAAGCCGCGCACGCCATGTGCCTCGACCCGGTCGGTAAAGGGGGTGCGCCTGATACGACGCGACATGTTCAGTCCGGCCTGCCCCATAAGCTGATCCTCTGTATTGGCTGAGTGAGTGTTATGTCTAGCTGGACCACCATGTCGAATAGCTGCTCGGCGACAGGATAACCGGCATGTGATATTGTGCCGACGGGTCGGGCATTTCGAAACGCAGCACAATTTCACGCATGATGGTCATGCGGGCCTGCGGGATTCCGCGACCAGCAAAATATGTGCCGCTGTCGATAACCAGCTCATAGCGTGTCGCAGGCGCATCCGCCGCAATATCAAGTTCGAGACGAAACCGGCCATCGCCGCCACTGCGGCTTTCCAGCAGCCTGGTGCGGTTGTCGTCTGCGTCGATCCTGACAAGGGTAACACCAACATCACCGGCATGCGTGCCATCGGTCCCGTTCAGGAAATGCGAAGTCAGGATTGCCATGTCTGGACGCCCCCTTGCGCCGTATCAAGGTTTATTCGATGGACGCCTTGTCACGCTTTGATGTGGTGGCAAGAACGATCGGGCTGATCACGCCTTTCACCTTGACGTTGACGCAGGCGGTCTTGCCGCTGGCCATGGCCCGCTGTACCGCCGGGATAATATCTTCGCGGCGTGTTACCAGCTCGCCATGACCGCCCAGCCCCTCAAACATTGCGTGAAAGGGAATGTCCCTGAAATCGGTGGCAAAATGTGTGCCTGATTCAAACAGCCGTTCCTGCTGCTGCGAGATACAGTCCAGCCCACCATTATTGTCGATGATCACGGTGATCGGCCGCTTTTCCTGAAAGGCAGCTTCAATCGACAGGCCGCCGGACAGGAACGCGCCATCGCCGCTGATCAGCACAACGTTCTTGTCGGGGTGCACATTCTTTGCAGACACAGCGAATGACACGCCAACGCCAAGCATGCTGAAGGTGCCGGGATGCAGGATACCGCCAAGCT
>NYTO01000007.1 GCA_002683535.1 SAR116 cluster bacterium | reverse complement strand
CCTGCCGGGCGGCAATGCGCCGGTGGTGGACTTCACTGGCACGAAGGGTGGCAACTGATGGGTGGCCTCATCAAGCTTGCAATTGAACGGCCAGTTGCTGTTCTGGCCCTGATCATGCTGACGGTATTGTTCGGGGTCGTGGCCCTGCGCAACATCCCGATCCAGATGAGCCCGGATATTGAAAAGCCTATTCTGGAAGTGCGCGTTGGCTGGCCCGGGGCATCCCCCGAAGATGTTGACCGGGAGGTCGTCGCGCGACTGGAGAGCGAACTTGCCGGGCTGAACGGCATTGATGAGCTTGTGTCGTCATCGCGGCGCGGACGTGCCACAGTCACCCTGACCTATGCCGTTGGGCAGGATATGGACAAGGCGCTCGTTCTGCTGCTCAGCAAACTGTCTTCGGTTACAGGACTGCCGTCTGATGCGCGAACTCCCGAGGTGCGCACGTCAAATTCGGATGACAGCCCGATCGCGCGTCTGGCGCTGGTCGCACAACCTGGTGCAGACATAGATCTCGAAGGGCTGGGCAATTTCGTCCAGAGCCAGATCGTAGAGCCGCTTGGCCGGGTCAACGGTGTCGCCGAAATCACCTTTAACGGTGGTGGGTCAAAGGAAATGCGGGTTTTCATCGACCCGTCAAAACTGACCCAGTACCGGCTGACGCTGACCGAAGTCATCGACGCCTTGCGATCATCTTCGTCCATGATGAGCGTCGGTGTGGTGAATGAGGGCAAACGCACCTATGCCGTACGGACAGAAGCTGTCAATTATACACCTGATGCTGCTGGTAACATTGTCGTACGCACTGATGTGTCAGCCACTGGTGCGGTGGTGCCTTTGCTGCTGCGCGATATTGCAAGCATCGAGTTGCAGTCACAACAGCGCTCAAGCTATCGTCGTCTGAACGGCGAGGNNGCGGTGATCATCAACGCTCTTCGCGCNCAAGGCAGCAACGTTGTCGANACAATGGGACGNTTGCGCGCCGCCATCGACGGCCTGAATGCTTCGGTACTGAATGCACGCGGCCTNCAGCTGAATGTGGTCTATGATGAAACCAAATATATTTCATCTGCGATTGATCTGGTGCAGCAGAATATCTGGATCGGGGGNNTGCTTGCGCTNTCCATCCTGATGCTGTTTCTGCGCAGTATNCTGCCTACNATNGTGGTTTTTGCGGCCATACCTGTATCCGTGATCGGCACGTTTGTGGCGATTGCCGGGTTGGGGCTGTCGATCAANGTTATCTCGCTGGCGGGCCTTGCCTTTGCTGTGGGAATGGTGGTCGACGCCTCTATCGTGTCGCTGGAGAATATATTTCGCCTGCGACAGAAAGGGATGGCATCNGACGTGGCGGCCTATCATGGCGCGCGACAGGTCTGGGCGCCCATTCTTGGATCGGCGCTTACAACTGTCATTGTTTTCATTCCGGTATTGTTGCTGGAGTTGCCGGTAGGGCAGCTGTTCCGCGATATCGGCATTGCCATTTCGGTGGCCGTGCTGATTTCGGTTGTTGTGTCTGTAACGGTGATACCTGCGCTGGCCGCACGTTTGCTCAGCGGTTCGGCTGAAAAGTACCAGCGATTGCTGCCAATNCCGGGGCTTGATCATCTNGCACGGGGCTTTGCCAATCTGATTGTTGCCTATGCCCGCCTGACCGTCAGGCGGTCACTCGTCGGNCTNATTGTNGTCGCCAGTGTTGTGGCCGGTGCCGCCGGGTTTACCGTCCGCTTCATGCCACANCTCGATTACCTGCCNGATGGAAATGCGAATTTTGCCTTTGGCCGCATATTCACNCCGCCCGGCTATTCGATGGATGAAACGCTGCGCATCGCCGAAAAGATGGAAGCCGCAGCCCGTCCGTTATGGGAAGACGAAGTGCCGGCAGATGGCCCGCCCGCCATCGAACGGTTTTTCTTTGTCGCCTTTCCCGGCGGTGCGTTTGCCGGTGCCTCTGCCGCCGATCCGGCGCGCGTGTCTGAACTGCAGATGGTGCTGATGCGGCCAATCTTTTCAGAACCGGGCGCGGGCGCCTTTGTACGGCAAGCGTCACTGTTCGGACGTTCGGTCGGCGGGTCGAGGTCGATCCGGATTGATATCAGCGGCCCAAATCGTGATGCNGTGCTGCCGATTGCCTATCGGGTGAACGAACGTATCGCCGAATTNTTNCCNCGCACCGAAGGCAATCAGGTNCGCGCCATTCCCAATCTCGACAATGGCGCACCACAGATTCGCATCACACCGGACCTGAACGCATTGGCGCGTGCCGGTGTATCGGTGCGTGATGTGTCGTCTGCTGTTGATGTGTTCAATGATGGCTCGAATNTTATCCAGATTCCGATCAACGGTGAACTGATCGATCTTGTTNTTGCCGGCAAGGACGCCACCAAACTGACGGCAGCACAATTGTCTGATATTCCGATTGTCACCCGTGGCGGCAACATCCTGCGCCTTGGCCAGCTTGCCCAGATTGATATTGTCAGTGCACCTGAACAGATCAGGCGCATTGGTGGACGGCAGGCCATNTCGCTGCAGNTGCGCCNCAATAGCCAGCTGCCACTGGAACAGGCTGTTGAGAANATTGAAANAGAAATAATCAATGAAATCAGATTNATTNCTGGCGAAGCTGGTGTNTCNGTTTCACTGAANGGTGCGGCCAGCGCGCTGAATGCAACCTGGCAGGCGATGCAGGCCAATGTGCTGATTGCACTTGGCGTTATCTTTCTTTTGATGGTTGTGCTGCTTCGCAATTTCATCCTGCCTTTGATAATTCTGTTGGCTGTGCCGGTGGCCGGGGCAGGTGGTATTGCTGGTCTGGCATTTCTGAACCTGTTCATCCGGCAGCCACTGGATATGCTGACAATGCTGGGCTTTGTCATTCTGACAGGGGTGGTGGTCAACAATGCCATCCTGATGATTGAACAGGCGATNNTGCATATNCGTGAAGAAAAGATGGANACNGGTGATGCGGTGATCGAGGCGACCCGGAACCGGGTCNGGCCGATCTTCATGTCGACGCTGACATCCCTGTTCGGTCTGGTGCCGCTGGTCATTTTCCCCGGNGCGGGGGCAGANCTTTATCGTGGTCTCGGTGTTGTGGTTTTTGGCGGCCTTGGATTGTCCACCCTTGCCACCCTGGTGATTGTGCCACCNTTGCTGGCCCTGGCCTTGCGCAGTCCCTTCGCCCGTGGCGCAACNAAACGTGCATCGCTGGATATCACCTGAGCCAGTATCAGCCAATGGCACGGNCAGTTTTTAACGGGTTGNCCNCAGATACGGGCAATTGGCGCGGCNATCTTTTGNCGGCTTGATNCGCAGTCTNCCTTGCAATTACGCCCATTNNAGCCGGCGCTGCCAGCGCGTCCCGGCTATTATGGCCAGTCATAGTGGTTTAACTGTACGCTGAACACANCATCGTGTAGAAATAGCGNTGAGTNAATCNTGGCGATTTGCANACCAGCATGAACAGTCTGAACCCGGGTGTAGCTTTGCATAGTCCTTTTGAGCGATATCGTGCCGGAATCCTGTCGGCCCGTCGTGCAGTGAATGTGTGTCTGCTGNCCCTGCTGATGTTTGCCAGCGTNCCGGCGGCCAATGCNGATGATTTTGCAGACTGGATGCAGGCACTGCGCGCCGAGGCGCGTGCTGCCGGTATCTCAAAGGCAACGCTGGATGCGGCGCTGACAGATATCGAACTGATCCCGCGCGTTGTTGAACTGGACCGCAACCAGCCAGAATTCAAAATGACCCTGGATCGCTATCTTGGTCAATTTGTATCCTCCACGCGGCAGGCCACCGCTGCACAGAAGCTTGTCGNACATGCCGAGTTGCTTGACGCCATATCAAAAAAATATGGGGTCCAGAAACGCTATATCGTGACCTTCTGGGGCATTGAGACAAGTTTTGGGAAATATCTTGGCAGTTTCAACGTTCCGCAGGCGCTTGTCACACTCGCCTATGATGGACGCCGCAGCGCCTATTTCAGGAAGGAACTTCTGAACGCCCTCAGAATTATTGATGGCGGGCATATCAGCGCCGACCGCATGAAAGGGTCGTGGGCAGGGGCGATGGGGCAAAGCCAGTTCATGCCATCCAGTTTTCTGGCCTATGCAGAGGATTGGGATGGCGATGGCAAGCGTGACATTTGGGGCACCACCGCTGATGTCTTTGCCTCGACGGCCAATTATCTTGCCAAGGCTGGCTGGCGTGATGACATGACATGGGGNCGCGAGGTCAGAATTCCCTCAGATCTGGTTATCTCNNGTATGGNGGCAACNAAANTGTCCANNTCCAANACACGGCTGACACTGNCAGCGTGGCAGACAGCCGGAGTACGCAACCTTGATGGCTCCNCCTTGCCAACGCGCCCATTGAATGCGCGACTGGTTCTNCCAGACGGNATTGGTGGCCGGGCTTTTCTCGTCTACAGCAACTTTGAGTCTATTCTGCGATGGAACAGGTCCAACTACTACGCCATCGCGGTCGGCTCTCTTTCGGATACTCTGCGCTAGGGGACAGTTATGCAGGTCACGCGTCACACAGCTGGTAANCATCCCGCACACCGGTTCATTGCCCTGATGATTCTGATGCTGTTTGGCGGGTGCACGACAGCCGAGCTTGCCGTCGACCTGATCAAGAAAACCGAACAAAAACTTAGCAGAACCGAAACAAAGCAAAAGCTGGCGGACGGGTCCATCGTGGCGGAACCGCGCTACAAGATCGGTGATCCCTACAATGTGGGCGGCGTGTGGTATTACCCTGAGCGTGATCTGTCCTATGACGAAACCGGTATCGGGTCCTGGTATGGGGATGAATTTGCCGGCAGATTGACGGCGAATGGCGAAATTTTTGATCCNACAAAAATAACTGCCGCGCACAAGACCCTGCCGATGCCTTCAGTNGTACGGGTTACAAATCTNGACAANGGACGCTCGCTTGTCGTGCGGATCAATGACCGCGGCCCGTTTGTTGCCGGACGCATCATCGATCTGTCGCGCGAGGCAGCGCGTCTCATCGGGTTCAAGGATGCTGGCATTGCCAAGGTCAGGGTGCAGATTCTGACTGAACAGAGCCTGCGGCTTGAAGAATTGGCCAGACGNGGCAACTTCCCTGAAGTGGACGGCATTCCCNAAGAAGCNAAACCCGATTTCAACGCNGTNGGNTCTTCAGACGTCACATTCACTGCAACTTCAAGCAATGGACGCGCCTACAAGACTGAGGATGGGCAGTCGGCGCTGGATTTGATGAGCCGGTCACAGGTTGGTGAAATAATCACCGTGCCGCCAATCGAAACGGATATATGGATTCAACTTGGTGCGTTTCATTCAAGGGAAAATGCCAGCACCGTGTTAGAACGCGTACAGGGCGTAGGCAAAGGCGGTATAACCGAGGTGGATGTCAGAGGGCAAACATTGCATCGGGTTCGCCTTGGCCCAATCCGTGATGTCATGGTGGCTGACAGCTTGCTGGCAGATGTTCTTGAACTGGGTTTCAAGGGTGCCCGCATTATTGTCGATTAGCAGAGCGTGATACGCTGGATGGTCTTTTTTGTGCCGTTTTTCAACGCTAGGACGCTGGTAAGTCTGGACAATACGAATGCTATGAAGAAGGGAATCGACGTGACTCGATTTTTGGGTTCGAAATACAGATTACTGGCAATATGCGGTGCGCTGCTATCAGTGCTGACGGCTGCTTCACTTCCCGCTCGTGCGGCGGAAATCACAAGTTCGGCCGCCTTTGCCTACGTGACTGATTTCGGATCAGGCAAGGTGCTGATGGAAAAATCGCCCGATGCGTCCATGAAACCGGCATCAATGGCAAAGATCATGACGGTCTATATCGCTTTCCAGCGCATTGCCGATGGCAGCCTGTCGATGGATGACACCTTCCTGATTTCGGAAAAAGCATGGAAGAAGGGCGGATCGAAAACCTTTGTCGAAGTTGGTAAACAGGTATCGGTCCGTGATCTGCTTTATGGCGTCATTGTACAGTCTGGAAATGACGCAGCCATCGCAATTGCCGAGGGGATTTCCGGCACCGAAGAAGGCTTTGCAGAAGAAATGAACTATGTGGCGCGTGCCCTTGGGATGTCCAATACGGTCTTCAAAAACTCTACCGGCTGGCCGGATCCGGACCAGCATACCACAGCCCGCGACCTGAACATTCTGGCCACTGCGCTTATCCGTAATTTTTCACCGGATGAACACCCTGACCTTTATCCAATATTTGCCGAGAAGAATTTTACCTTCAATGGCATCAAACAGGGCAATCGCAATCCGCTGGTTTACGGAACACAGGGCGCGGACGGTCTGAAGACTGGCCATACCGAGGAATCAGGTTATGGGCTGGTCGGGTCTGCAACCCGTGAAGGGCAGCGCGTCATCATGGTTTTGAACGGCATGGAAAGTATGAAACAGCGCTCGTCAGAATCACGCCGCCTGATGGATCTCATGTTCCGCGAATTCAAATTGTACAAATTTTTTGATGCTGGCGAAGCTGTGGATCATGCGAATGTCTGGCTGGGCAATGCCGGCAAGGTCGGGATGGTGCTTGAAGAACCGCTTCACAGCGTTATGGCACGCAGCGACCGGCGCAAGATGACGATGACTGTGCAGTGGAACGATCCGGTGCCAGCACCGATCAAGGCTGGGCAGACAATCGGCACGCTTGTGGTCAAGGTTCCCGGCGACACCAAAACCTATGATCTGCTGGCGGCCGAAGATGTAAGCGCGCTTGGCATTTTTGACCGGGTTGGCGAAGCTTTGAAATTTCTGATTTTCGGTGCCGGGCCCGATCCAGACCTTGTGAACTGACGGCCTTTTCATGACAGGATATTTCATCAGCTTTGAAGGCGGTGAGGGCAGCGGCAAAACCACCCAGATCAAGAAGCTGGTAGCCTGGCTGGCGGCGCATAGACTGGCAGAACGCACCCTTGTCACGCGCGAACCCGGCGGCACAGCATCGGCAGAAGCTGTTCGTGATCTTCTTGTGAAGGGTGCGGCAGACCGTTGGTTGCCTGCGACTGAGGCGATGCTAATGTCAGCTTCACGGCATGAACATGTCGAAAATGTGCTGCGCCCGGCGCTGAGTACGGGGAAAATCATCCTGTGCGACCGCTATAATGATTCCACGCGTATTTATCAGGGCGTGGTTGGTGGCGTGTCGCATGATGCAATCGAGGCACTTAACAGGCTCGCATGCGGGGACCTGGAACCAGACCTGACAATCCTGCTTGATATGGATGTGGAAACGGGTCTTGACCGCGCGAATCATCGCAACACCGCCGAGAACCGCTTTGAAAGCAAGGGCACCGCTTTTCATCAGCGCGTCCGGTCTGGCTTTCTTGATCTTGCTGCGGATGCGCCAACGCGGTTTGCCGTGGTAGATGCAGGACGTGATCCAGAGACCATCCATAAGGATATTGTCGATCTTGTCGAAACGCGGCTGAAAGCGGCACAGGTTCTGACATGAATGAACCGCAAGAAGCACAGGCACCCGGCTTCGACCCTGAACAGCCGCTGATCGGCCATGAAATGCTGACAGCGGCGCTTGCGCAATCGATGTCTGGCGGGCGCGTTGCACATGGCTGGCTATTGACCGGCCCTGCCGGCACGGGCAAAGGGCTTATGGCACGGCTGGCAGCCGCCTGGATGCTGGCAGAACAGCGCGATGCGCACGCCGGCCTGGATCTCGGCGGCGAGGCGGGTTTTGCACTGGACCGCGATGATCCGGGAACCGGTCTTGTGATGCGATCCGTTCATCCGGACCTGATGATCGTCGAACCTGATATCGAAGACAATAAATCTGGCCAAATCAAGCTGGCACAAATTCGCAAGCTGTTGTCTTTCATGGGGCGCAAGCCAGCGCGTGACGGATGGCGTGTCGCGATCATCGATTCAATGGATGACGTCAATCGCAACGGTGCGAATGCTCTGCTGAAACTGCTGGAGGAACCGCCGGCAAAGACCATCCTGTTTTTGACCGCATCGCGCCCCGGCCGCCTGCCATCAACCATTCGGTCACGGTGCCGTGTCGTTCGCATCACAGCGCCTGACAGCCATGCCTGTGGCCAGATTCTGCATGACAGGCTTGCTGCTGGCGGCATGCCACATGACGATTTGGCACGCCTTGCAGACGGCGCGCCCGGACGCGCATTGCAGCTTGCTGAGAGCGGTGCCGCTGATTGCTATATGGCCGTTTGCAGTCTGCTGGCCACCCCAACGCCAGACCAGTCCGCACTGTCTGCAGT
>NYTO01000057.1 GCA_002683535.1 SAR116 cluster bacterium | reverse complement strand
GGGCTGATTATCACCGCTGCTGGCGATGATGGCGATTGTGCCTCACGCTATTTCGCACCAAATTCCGGCATTGATGAAGACCCGGTTACCGGATCGGCGCATTGCACCATTGCCCCCTATTGGGCGCGCCAGCTTGGCAAGAGAGTGCTGGATGCGCGTCAGGTGTCAAAGCGGGGCGGGGTGTTGAGATGCATGTTGCAGGATGACCGTGTGCACATTACCGGCGCGTGCCGCCTNTATATGTCGGGGCAGCTTGCNTTAAATTAGTTAACGCTGATAAACGAGCGCTGACATGTCAGGGGGCGTTCGATGAAGNTCGTCATGAATNTGGTTCGCAAGCCCTTCAAAAAGNGTGAAGTGATCTTTGACATCAGCGAAAAAAGCGATGATNTCTATCTGATCAATTCAGGTATGGTCCAGATTGAATCAAGTGAAGGCATGGTGCTTGCCACCCTTGCCAAGGGCGAGATGTTCGGCTAAATGGCATCGATCCTTGGTGAGCGTGAGCGCACCGCCCGTGCCGTCGCGCTGGAAACAGCGGTGATTGATGTCATCGATTCAAAAAACAATGCGGCGCAGGCTGGGCGAGGCTGATCCGGTNCTGCGCGCATTGGTGCGGAACCTGACCATCCGGCTTGCTGATGCCAATGAACTGAACGAGCGTCAGTGGCAGATGCTGAAAATCTATAACAGCCTGTCGCCGGGGGATATCCGGCTGCCCTGATGCGTGCCTGTTTTGCCGTCAGTCTGCGATAGACTTCATCACGGCAAGGAACTGCGCGACCTCATGGATGCTGTTGTAGTGACACATCGAGACGCGCACACAGCCATCAAGCCCCAGCGGATCAAGGATATTCCCTGAATAATGATCGGCNTTTCGCAGATGGGTGCGAATGCCCTCGCTGTTCAGCATGGTCACCACATCAGCCGATGCCATGCCGTCGACATAGAGNGAGACAAGCCCTTCGCGGGCCGGATTGTCGGTGCCGCCAATAATCTGGACACGCGGCATGCTGGCAAGACCGGGCAGGTTGCCNGTGCCATGGATCATNGCATCGGTCAGTGATGTTTCATGCGCGTGAATGGCCGCACCTGCTGCCTTGAATCGGGTGCGCCGGTCGGTGCTGTCGCTGACCTGACTNCCAAGCCATTCAAGATAATCGGTTACATCCGACAAGGTGGCATAGGCACCGGTATCACGCGTACCCAGTTCCCAATTGCCGTCCGGCCCCCCGACAAGTGAATCATGCTCCATCGCNGTCATTCTGTCGGAAATCCATGCCAGCCCGTAACCGTGGCGTGAAAACATCTTGTAGGGCGAGATCACATAGCCGTCGACATCATAGCTGGCGATATCAATCTGCCCATGCGCCGCATGCTGAATGCCATCGATGATGATGATGCAATCAGGNGATACGGCGCGGATGGCCGCCGATATGGCGGGCACATCCATGCCCATGCCGGTTACCGGCGATGTGTGCAGAATGGTGGCAACTCGCGTATCAGGCGTGATCTGCGCCGCATAATCCTGCGCTGTTACAAGACCGCGCGCATCATCATGGGCGACCAGCACATGGGTCTTGCCNGAAATGCGCGCCCAGCGATGACAGGCGCTGCGCGTTGCCGGATGCTCAACAGTAGAGCCAAGCACTATGCCATCTGCTGCCGTGCCAAGGCAGGCATTCATAATCACCCGGAACAGCAATTCGGTGCCACTTTCACCAACAAAGAACTGGCCGCCGGGCGCGTTCATGAAAAGGCGCATGTCCTCTTTGGCCTTGTTGATCACGCGAACAAGTTCATGCGANCCGGCATTGTCGCGGCCCTGATTGTCAGGAATGGCGGCATAGGCCTTTGACGTATCAACAACACTGTTCAGTGTCAGCGCNCCGCCGGCATTTTCGAANAAGACACGCGGGCCCTGTTGCGGACAGTGATCCACCTGTGCAAAGCGGCTGCGAATATCATCTAGAAGAGTCTCGGTAATCTGGCTCATACTCATCTCCGGGATGCCTGGTGTGGTGTCATGAAGGGGCCACGCCTGTTGTTCTGGTTCTAAAGCGATGCTGACGCTTCGTCGAGACGATTTTGATGCGGTGACTTTTCTGCCGCAGCTTGCGGTGGGCGAAGANGGCTGTTCCCTTCGCATCATCANGATGCCGCCAGACAAAACAGGTAATGACAGGTCCGGCATGGCCGGCAAAGGTTGACCAGCAAGCGTTGCAGCATGTGGCGGCATCGTCTCTGGTTGTCAGTCCTCAGCCAGTGGCCGGCTGCCATTCCGGCCCCTTTGGCCCAAGGCGCACCCCGCTGCGCAAACGCCGGAATGCGATCTGGTGAAGGTCACAAACAGCCAGACTGCTGGTTGCAACCGGCAGCCGCAGGCTGGCCAGATCTGCAAAGTCGGCGACATAGTGGACGGTGCTTTTCACCGACAGGAGATGGTAATCCTCCAGCTGGATACCAAGATGCCGGAACACAGCCTGATCCAGTGCCTGACAGCGAATGGACGAGACGACAATATCAATCTGCCGGCCTCCCGCAAGGCGCAGCCAGGCCGTCGGGCCGGTATTGGCAGTGCAGCCAGCATACATCTCGCCGGTAAAGTCGAAGATGCCGTCGCTCAATCCNATCACCTCGAATTCCGCCGAAAAAGGGGTGCTTGGCAGGCCTGTTCCGGCCCCAAGNGCGGTTCTGAAAACACCGCCGATGCCGGTCTGATGCGCCTTTTGGGCAGCTGCCGGATCATCCAGCATGCCGATCAGCGCCGGCCCAGCATCAGCCGCGGCAAGCGCGGCAAGGATATCGGTGTTGTCGGAAGGNGCGCCTGCGCCGGCATTGTCCTGAACATCGGCAAGGATGACCCGGCGCATGGTTCCAGGCGGGCGGCCCGCTATGTGATCAAGCGCATGTTGCACTGCCTGTTNCGGTTGCNACAGACGGGTCTCGAACAATTCCTCTGCCGCGCAAATCNGCATGAACANCCTGTCAAACATCTGCTGCAGCTCAGCCTCATNGNNGCCATAGCCGACAAGACANGGGCCGGTGTGATGGATGTCAGACAGCGGAAACCCGATGCCAAGATCGGCCCAGCGGGTGGCTGTTGTGCNGGCNGCNGCTATATCGGCATAGATGGCATCGCAGGGNGGGCTGCCTGTATGCTGTGCATGNAGCGGCACAATATAGGGAAGGTGGCGCATCGCCTTGCAGAGCGTTCCCCCGTCAATCAGAAACCGCAGCNCGGCAAAGGCGCGGGCACCGGTTTCAGCCATATCCAGATGTGGATAGGTTCNGAACACAGTCAGCGCATCGGTATGNAACACCATTTCNGGTGTGATGTTGGCATGCATGTCGAGACTGGCCACGACTGGCATGTCCGGCCCCACCTGATCGCGCAGGCGGGCNAGCAATTCGCCCTCGCCATCTTCNAGACTGTCGGTCACCATTGCGCCATGCAGATCAAGATAGATGCCGTCAATCTGCCCGGCCGCCGCGATACCTGACAGCAGCTCTTCGGTAATGGCAGCATAGGCAGCGTCNGTTACCTCGGCTGATGGTTCTGCCGAACACCACAANACCGGACAGAGNTCGACGTCGCTGGCGGNGCTGGCAGCGCGCGCGAACCCGGCCACCGGCAAGGTGCTGCCAGCGGTGCCGGTCAGAACCCCCTGGCCGCGCAGAAAGGCCGGAAAGGAATCGGCTATTTCGAAGGCATGCATATCGGCGGGCGTGGCTCCGAACACATTTGTTTCATGCTGAAACCCGGCAATGGCGATTCGCGGCATATCAATCTTTCACATAGAAGGAACGGGCAGGTCNACTCCAGACATGCAGGCAGCTGTCTGTCAAGGCAGCCAATGACAAGTAGACCGGGATGATGAGTGCAGATCACCTGTNTTCAGGCAANACCTGTNATNCGGGCTGTTGGCTGAACATTTCCCGTTTGCAGCCTCCATTTGCGCGTCTCAGACGCATCCGGACATAGTGGCACCTGGCCATGCGGGCATGAATGTGACGTCACTGCAGCCATATTGAGACTGGCCCGCTCGGCAAGCTGCACTCCCCATGCGCTTCTCCAATTCACTGTTTTCCTTATATTTTCGTCATGTGACTGCGTGGATGGCCTGTTCCTGTGTCTGTGCCAACCATGACTAACTTTATGCCGTATCATGCAAAACTGTTGTATCTTTGGCTTATGTAGTGTCATTTTACTGTCCATGTATGGTCGCAGACTTGCCAATTTTTTGATTGGAATATTATCTATTTGGGCAATTTACGCCATTTTAGCGTCGGTATTTGGGATTCCAGTTGTTTTTCCCCTGACTTCCGGCGATGAGAATGGTGTGCCCATGTGGCGCCTGCTCGTAGTCAGACATGCTGTTCTGGGCTCCTTCGCATTTTATGGAATCATGCACCTGCTGCAGGGCAGTAAAGAAGTCTACCCGGTTCATTTTCTGAAAACCTTCCTGTTCTTCCTCGGCTTGATGGGGATTTTCTTTGCTGTGGGAGACCATTTTGATGGAACGGGTGTCCAGTGGACTGACTGGGCGATAATAATCTTCTTTATTTGGGCAGCGGCGGTGCTGCATTTTGCGTCAGCAACAAAATACAGGCGTCTTTTCGGCTCCAGGTGACGCAGGCTGCCCAGTTGCCGATGTTTGGCGTTTATGGCCCAGCCAGCTATCTGGCCGACCCATATACAGCCGATCCAACTACAGCAATGCGTTGACGTGGGTTCTTTTGGGTATGATCGCCGGGTAAGTGGCGCGCTCGGGAAGATTCGAACTCCCGACCCCCAGATTCGTAGTCTGGTGCTCTATCCAGCTGAGCTACGAGCGCGTCGCAGCAGGGCGTAAGCCAGCCCTGCGAAAGTTGGCGCACAATAGGCGAAGGCATTGACGCTGGCAAGCCCGAACTTCAGCTGCGGTCTGGTGCAATTTTTCCCAGCCCGGTGATGTCCTTCTGTCTGGATGCATCGCGATTTTCTGGTGTCGGGCGACACCTTCAGGCTTGCCATTACGCGCGCAGACACTACTCTCGGCGCAAATTTGAATTTCGCTGATTTCAAGGTGACCCTGATGACTGAAAGTCAACAAAAATCCTTTCCGGTTTCATGGGAAGAACTGCATCGTACATCCAAGGCGCTGGCCTGGCGGCTGCTGGAGCTTGGCCCGTTTGAAGGGATTGTTGCGGTCACACGCGGCGGGCTGGTGCCGGCCGCCATTGTGGCGCGGGAACTGGAAATCCGGTTGATCGAAACGGCGTGCATTTCTTCATATCACGGCAGTGACCAGGGTGAACTGGCTGTCCTGAAAGACGCGCCAAGCGCGGGTGATGGTACAGGCTGGCTGATTGTTGATGATCTGGTTGATACAGGAGAGACAGCACGGGCGCTGCGTACGATGATGCCAAAGGCGCATTTTGCCACTGTCTATGCCAAGCCGGCCGGCCGGCCGCTGGTTGACACATTTGTTACCGAAGTATCGCAGGATACCTGGATTTTCTTTCCNTGGGACATGGAACCGCAGCCCTCGACACCGATTATCGGNCAGCGCGCCTAGGCACAGGCTGCCGGTCTTCATCATCTGTGATGCCAAGAACCTGCACCGGCAATTGCAGGCGAAACTCGCTGCCATTGGNGTTTGANCGCGCCAGCTTCAGGTTGCCACCCTNTGCANCAGCCAGATCGCGNGCGATGGCAAGTCCNANACCGGACCCNCCGCNTTGTTTGCTGCGAAAGGCCAGANACAGATCATCCCAGTGTTTTTGCGGAATACCGGGTCCNTCATCGGCAATGTCGATCACGGCAAGNNTGCCNGNGCGCCAGATATCAACGNTCAGGCTTTTTGCCCNGGCCGAGGCGGCNTTGCGGGCCAGGTTCAACANGATGCGTGACAGCATGGTNCGATCNATATGCACCTCATCAGGGCCCGTATAGCGGATAACAANANTGGCGCTTTCNCTGGTTTCTGACACAAGTTCCGCCGGGGCGAATCGNACCGGTTCAGGCNACGGGGTCTCGGCAAGGTAATCCAGNATCGACTGGCAAAGGTCTACAGACTGTTCCAGTGATCGCACGATATGCGGTGCCATGCGGCGCACCCGTTCATCCTTTGATGCCAGCAGCGTGTCGGCAACCAGCGTCGCCGAACTGAGCACATTGCGGATATCATGGTTGATCTTGGCAACTGCCTCGCCGATATCTGCCAGCCGTTCACGCTGGCGCAGCGCCAGCAACGTATTGCGTTGCAGCACTTCCAGCGCATGTGCCGCCTCGATGAATTCGGGCGCGCGATACCATGGCCGGGATCGGGGTTGCGACGGATGGATCATCGCTGAAGCTGTTGAGGGAATCGACCAGCGCGCCAAGCGGGGCAGATACACGGCGGGTCTGATAGCGCCGGAATAGCAGGGCAAGCAGGCCAAAGACACCAACACCGCCACCCAGTCGCACAAGAAAGGCCGCGCGCAGGTCTGCCCGCATGTCGGCAAGTGGCACCATTGTGACATTCGCAGCATCATCGCCGGGCAAGATCACGGCAAGGCTGTCATAGTGGCCGTCCCCGTCCCCGTCGCGTGAGACCAATGTATGAAGCAGGGCACCCAATTGCCGCGAGGTGGCTGGTGCGTTCAGATCAAGCGGCGATGTGGCGGCCAGATTGTCATGGGGCTGTATCACTGTGCTGGCGGGCGATGATGCCCACGCCACAACAAGGTGATACTGCAGATGCATGGTGGCAAACAGCGCCCATAGCGAAACAACTGAAATGGCAACAAGGGCAAGGCCAGCCTGCATTCTATGGTAAGGCGTCATGGTCATTAACCTGATCTATGCTGTCTATCCCGTCAGTGGCGCGATTATAAGGGCGTTTAGGGTTCTGGTGCCTATGGAAACGCGGATCGGCCCCATGGAAAGGCGGGTCAGCCATGGTGATGTGGCTAACGCACGGGCGAGACAGGTAAAAGATGCAGGCAAAAGACATTGACAGTCGCCGCTGTGAACCCTACAACCCGTGCAGTTTCTGATAACCATCTGATTGTCTGAAGGAGCGTCCCCATGAAACGCACCTATCAACCGAGTGTTCTTGTCCGCAAGCGTCGTCACGGCTTCCGTTCGCGCATGGCCACTGTCGGCGGTCGCCGCGTTCTGCGTGCCCGCCGGGCAAAGGGCCGTGCACGCCTGTCGGCCTGATCTTACGGGATTCNGCCGCCGTGACCGATCTGGTCAGCATCCCGTCGCGTGCCGGTTTNCTTGCGGCGCGCGCCAGCGGCATAAAAGCTGTCTCTGCCGGATTCGTTATGCAGGCCGTGCCCACAGGTCGTGACCAGTGGCGGCTTGGCCTGACAGCCTCAAAAAAAACCGGNAATGCCGTGCGCCGCAACAGGGCGCGCCGCCGCCTGCGTGCGCTTGCCCGCACCGAACTGGCAATGCGGGCGCGGGCCGGAACCGATTATGTAATCATTGCGCGGCATGGCACGGCGGATCGGTCCTGGTCTGACCTGGCCAGTGATCTGGACAAGGCGCTTGGTTATCTGCACCGGCAGCTGGACAAGGGCAGTCCTTCCAGTAAAGGCAGACATCCCACCAAAGGCGGGCCCTCATGATGCCGCGTCTGGCACCCGGTCTGCTGCGCACGACCAGATGGCTGGTGTCACTGCCGTTATTGGCGTTGATCTGGGTCTACCGGCTGTTCATTTCGCCCTTGCTGGGATCGAATTGCCGGCATTTGCCAACCTGCTCGGAATATGCGCAGGATGCGATCCGGATGCATGGCCCCTTGCGCGGCGGCTACTATGCGCTAAAACGTATCTCGCGTTGNCANCCGTGGGCAGTGCCAGCCCTTGACCCTGTGCCGCCTGAAAAGGACGGCCTGCTGGNAGGAAATGGCATGAAACCGCCACAAGGCAGCGCCAAACCTGATAGCGACTGACATATTACCGACTGACCTGACGACGAATGACCTGAAAACGAATGACCGATATGACGACGGGGACAACCGCATGAATCCAGAAAATCGTAATCTGATCCTGGCGATAACGCTGTCGATGGCAGTGTTGTTCGGCTGGCAGGTATTTTTCGTGGGCCCCGAACTTGAACGCGAGGCAGCGCGCCAGCAGGTNATCGCCGAACAAATCGCCGAGGCCGAGGCAGAAAGCCGCGACAGTCTTGCCGATGCCGCAGGCGGTACGGCAGCGATGCCGGCAGCTGGCAGCGATGATGCAGGCACCACAGTGGATGCGCCGCGAATCACCATTGATGCGCCGCAGATATCAGGCACGATATCACTTGCCGGTTTGCGCATCGATGATGTCGTTCTGCGGGACTATCAGGAAACGCAGGCAGAGGATTCACCGAACATCCAGCTGCTGCAACGCACAGATGCAAAACTGCCCTTTTTCGCTGAATTCCGCTGGACACTGAATGGCACGGGCGTGGCTTTGCCTGACGCCAGCACCATCTGGACCGCCAATCGTGATGTGCTGTCACCCGGCGCACCTGTCACCTTTACCTGGGATAACGGGCAGGGATTGCTGTTCTCGCGCCAGATGGCGATCGACGAGAACTATCTGTTCACCATCACCGATGCGGTGCGCAACGATACCGGTGCAACGCTGGCCTTCAACCATTACGGACGGGTGCGCCGGCATGGCACGCCCACGACAAGTGGCATCTGGATTCTGCATGAAGGCCCGATCGGTGTGTTTGACGAAATTGTCAGCTATCAGAATTATGATGATCTTGCCGATACGCGGACCGACAAGCGCAAGGCAGAGGATCTGACATTTGATGGCTCGCAGGGCGGCTGGATCGGTTTTTCCGACAAATACTGGCTGACCGCGCTGATTCCCGACCAGCAGTCGCCGCTGAATTTCAAATTCTCGGAAGTGGGCACACAGGACGCCCTGTATCAGGCCGGCTATATCCATGCGCAGGCGCAATCTGTTGCATCAGGCGGCACGCTGGAATTCACCACACGCCTGTTTGCCGGTGCGAAGAAGGTGACCCTTCTCGACAGCTATGGCGAGACATATGGTCTGGCAAAGTTTGACCGGGCGATTGATTTTGGCTGGTTCTATTTCCTGACCAAGCCGTTTTTCTACGCGATCAACTGGCTGAACGGTGTTCTTGGCAATTTCGGTCTTGCGGTGATTGCCTTCACCGTTGTGGTGAAACTTGTGTTCTTTCCGCTGGCCAACAAATCCTATCGTTCGATGGGCAAGATGCGGTTGCTGAGTCCGAAGATTCAGCAGATCCGCGAGCGTCATGCCGATGANCGGATGTCGATGAACAAGGAAATGATGGAGCTGTACAAGAAGGAACAGGTCAATCCNGCTGCGGGTTGTCTGCCGGTGCTGTTGCAGATTCCGGTNTTCTTTGCGCTCTACAAGGTNCTNTTNGTCACGATCGAGATGCGGCATGCGCCGTTCTTTGGCTGGATTACTGATCTGTCAGCNCCGGACCCGACATCGGTGTTCAATGTGTTNGGTCTGTTGCCGTTCGGTGTCGAATTCCTGCCACCCTTCATGCAGNTGGGTGCCTGGCCGATCATGATGGGCCTGTCGATGTTCTTCCAGATGCGGCTGAACCCGGCACCGCCAGACCCGGTGCAGGCGCGCATTTTCCAGTTCATGCCGCTGATCTTTACCTTCCTTCTGGCGACATTCCCGGCTGGTCTGGTGATCTACTGGACCTGGAACAACCTGCTTTCAATGGCGCAGCAATGGTACATCATTCGTAGCATTGCCAAGGAAGCGTGACCGGCGGGCCACACGGCGGCGACAAGGCATCCGGTACCGATGGGCCGGATGAGGCGGCGCTGGAAAATGGCAGGCTGCTGTTCGCTGGCGCCTGCGATTTTATCGCCGCTGCCAACAATATGAAGGTGTTGCCGCCTGAAGGGCTGCCCGAGATCTGTTTTGCTGGCAGGTCCAATGTCGGCAAGTCGTCGCTGATCAATGCGCTGACCGGGCGCAAGACACTGGCACGCACATCACAGACGCCGGGCCGCACGCGTCAGCTGATCTTCTTTTCGCTGGCGGACCGTATCCAGCTGGTTGATCTGCCGGGCTATGGTTATGCGCGGGCCCCAAAGACCGATATCAAGGCCTGGACGACGCTGACCCGCAAATTTCTGGCGGGGCGGGCGTCATTGCAACGCGTTTTTCTGCTGATCGATGCGCGCCGCGGGATCGGGCCGGGGGATTCCGAAATCATGACCTTGCTGGATGCCAGTGCGGTGTCCTGGGCCGTTGTGATCACCAAGGCAGANAAATTGAAGCCGGCNGCNTTGGAGGCCGTNTNCAATGNTACCAGATCNCGGATCACCACGCATGTTGCGGCCTTTCCCGANTTGTTTGTCACCTCGGCCGAAGCGGCCACAGGCATAGCNGAATTGCGGGCGCATCTCGGCGCATTGGCCCTGCCCCGCAGCTGAGACGCCGGTATGATATGTCGGGTGGATATNGGCGGGCCGCACCCGCATTGTCCGCACCACTGAAAGTCAAGGCTTGCACCGCAGGGGCTGTTGCCGATATTTTGGCGGGCTGATGACTAGCTGCTGCCTTTTGCGTGCGGCGCGCCGGGCTGTGAAAGGCAGATAATGGGCAACGATACGAAATCCGACAATTGGCTGATCGAAGACCGGATCTTCGAGAAGACCGGCATGCTGATTGAGGCGTTGCCATTCATGCGNCGCTATTCTGACCAGACGCTGGTGATCAAGTTTGGCGGGCATGCCATGGGCGAGGCTGATTATGTGAATGCCTTTGCCGCTGACATTGCGTTGCTGGANCAGGTGGGCGCGCGTCCGGTCGTGGTACATGGCGGCGGTCCGCAAATCGGCGAAATGTTGGGCAAGCTGGAGATCGAATCGAACTTCATCGACGGGCTGCGCGTGACCGATGAAGCAACCGTTTCGGTAGTTGAAATGGTGCTGGCNGGCGGCATCAACAAGGCACTGGTGGCCGCCATTGCGGTGGCCGGGGGACGCGCTGTCGGCATTTCAGGCAAGGATGGCGGCCTGATCCAGGCCCGCAAGCTGATGGCTGTCAGCAAGAGTGATGATGATGCCGCGCGCGNGGCCATCGATCTTGGCTATGTTGGTGAACCGGCGCATATCGACACGCGGGTGATCGAGGCGCTGAACGCTGCACGCCTGATCCCGGTTGTGGCCCCGATTGGTGTGGGCGCTGCTGGCGAGACCTTCAACATCAATGCGGACACGTCCGCCGGGGCCATTGCCGCTGCCCTTGGGGCAACGCGTATGCTGATGCTGACGGATGTGCCGGGCGTTCTGGACGGCGATGGCAAACTGATTACCGAACTGACGGTCAGCGAGGCAGAAGCGCTGATCCGTGACGGAACAGTATCGGGCGGCATGATTCCAAAAGTTGAAACCTGCATCAATGCGGTCCTTGGGGGGGCAGAAGCTGCGGTGATCATGGACGGGCGGGTGCCACATGCGCTTCTTGTCGAATTGTTCACCGAGCATGGCATAGGTACTTTCATCAAGGCCGATTGACCGGCCGTTTATCCCCGACAAAGGAGCCATGAATGGCCATCGATCCGAAATCACCTGACGGGTTTCCCATAGACCAGATCAATGACTGGGTGTTTGATCTGGACAACACCATATATCCGGCGAAGTCGAACCTGTTCGTGCGTGTCGCGGTGCGAATCACCGCCTTTGTCGCACAGCATTTCAAGGTGCCAGAGGATGAGGCGCGGGTGATCCAGAAGGACCTGTTCCAGCGCTATGGTACGACAATGCGCGGGCTGATGGTNGANCAGGGGCTGACGCCTGAGGAATATCTGCATTTTGTGCATGANATCGACGTCAGCGACCTGCCGCATGAAACCGAACTGGACGCCATGATCGGTGCCTTGCCCGGCCGCAAGCATATCTTTACCAACGGCACCGTGCCGCATGCCGAAAATATCCTGAACGCCTATGGCATNCGGCATCATTTTGACCAGATTTTTGATATTGTGGGCGCTGATTACGTGCCAAAGCCTGAAAAACANGCTTTTGACAAGTTCNTGCAGGTGACNTCAATTGATCCTGCGGGGGCGGTGATGATCGAGGATATGGCCCGCAACCTTGAACCGGCGCATCATCTGGGCATGCNTACCGTCTGGCTGGCGAGTGATATTGACTGGGCGGCGCGCGGTGCGGACGAGGATTATGTGCATTTTGTTGCCGATGATCTGAAAGCCTTTTTGTCGGCACTTGCNAAGCCNGCCTGAAATGCTGATATCTGCAGAACAGAATAAACCGGTCGTGTCGCAAAACGACCCCGAACTGAACACAGGAGGCTGCCATGGACCGGGCACAGCTTGAACAGGACATAAACGCGGCTTGGGAAGCGCGCGACAGCATCAATGCCGATACTGGCGGGGCAACCCGCGATGCGGTGAATACGGCACTTGGTATGCTGGATGATGGCAGCNCCCGCGTTGCNGAACCGCTTGGTGATCACCAGTGGCAGGTCAATCAGTGGCTGAAGAAAGCGGTATTGCTGTCCTTCCGTCTGAATGACATGGCTGTCATTCCNTCGGGCACAAGCTATCCNGGCAGTGGTGAGGCTGTGTGGTGGGACAAGGTGCCATCGAAATTTGCCGGGTGGGATGAAGCCCGCTTCCGGGCGGCCGGCTTTCGTGCGGTGCCGGGCTGCATTGTGCGGCATTCGGCACATATTGCTGCCGGCGCAGTGCTGATGCCCAGCTTTGTCAATCTTGGCGCGTTTGTTGACAGCGGCACCATGGTTGATACATGGGCGACAGTCGGGTCCTGNGCGCAGATTGGCAAGAATGTTCATCTGTCAGGCGGTGCCGGTATCGGCGGTGTGCTGGAGCCCCTGCAGGCTGGCCCGGTGATCATCGAGGATGACTGCTTCATCGGCGCGCGGTCCGAGGTTGTTGAAGGCGTTGTTGTTGAACAGGGCGCGGTGCTGTCGATGGGCGTGTTTATNGGTGCCTCAACAAAAATCGTGAACCGTGTGACAGGCGAAATCCATATGGGCCGTGTGCCTGCCTATTCGGTGGTTGTGCCGGGCNCATTGCCNGGCAAGCCGCTTGCCGATGGTACGCCGGGGCCGTCCTTGTCCTGTGCGGTGATCATCAAGCAGGTGGATGAAAANACCCGATCGAAAACATCAGTCAACGATCTGCTTCGCGACTGATGACAGCCAANNCGCATGCAGTTGATCTGGCGCAGCGGTTGATCCGCTGCCNGTCNGTAACCCCGGCCGAAGGCGGGGCGATCGACCTTCTCGAGGCAGAGNTGTCTGCCATNGGGTTTGCCTGCACGCGCCTNCCTTTTGGCGAGGGTGATTCNNGCATCNACAATCTGTATGCCCGTTATGGCAGTACCTCGCCGCATGTCTGCTTTGCCGGTCATACAGATGTTGTGCCGGTTGGTGATGCTGCGGCCTGGACGCGGGACCCGTTCGGTGGTGACATTGTTGATGGTGCCCTGTTTGGCCGCGGTGCTGCCGATATGAAGGGCGGGGTTGCTGCGTTTGTCGCTGCTGCTGCCGCTGCTGTCGCGGGCGGTATCAGCGGGTCTGTCAGCCTGCTGATCACCGGTGATGAAGAAGGTGATGCTGTCAACGGCACCGTGCGGATGGTCGAATGGGCCATGGCGAATGACCAGATTCCAGACATGTGCGTTGTTGGCGAGCCGACAAACCCCGATGCGCTTGGCGATATGATCAAGAATGGCAGACGTGGCAGCCTGAGCGGGCATCTTGTGGTGACGGGCCGTCAGGGGCATGTTGCCTATCCGCATCTGGCCGACAACCCGCTGACCCGTCTGGTGGCGATGCTGGCACCGGTGAACGGCACCGAGCTTGATGGCGGGACGCCGCATTTTCTGCCATCTGCTGCCAATTTAACAACGATTGATGTTGGCAATCCGGCGACCAACGTCATCCCCGCACGCGCCGAGGCAAAATTCAATATCCGCTTCAACACAGAACATAGTGCCGCCAGCCTGCGTGCCTGGCTGGAAGAGCATTTCACGCGCATTGGTGGTGACTGGCAGGCGCAGTGGAAAGCCAATGCTGATCCGTTCATTACCGATCCCGGTCCCTTGACCGATATGCTGGCAGCAGCGGTTGCCGAGGTAACCGGCAGAACGCCGGCATTG
>NYTO01000056.1 GCA_002683535.1 SAR116 cluster bacterium | reverse complement strand
TGGTGTTTCATAAACCTCAAGCGGTGTGCCAATCTGCTCGGCAACACCTTCATTCATGACGATCATCCGGTCGGCCATCGTCATCGCTTCAACCTGATCGTGTGTCACATAAAGCGACGTCACGCCCAGCTTGCTTTGCAGCTGCCTGATCTCGAGGCGCATCTGCACACGCAGCTTGGCATCCAGATTGGACAGCGGCTCATCAAACAGGAACACCGCCGGCTCGCGCACAATAGCCCGCCCCATGGCCACCCTTTGGCGCTGTCCGCCAGACAGTTGCCGCGGCTTTCTGTCAAGCAGGGGTTCCAGTTCCAGAAGGCGTGCCGCCTCGGTAACCTTTGCCGCGATCTGGTCCTTGCCAAGCCCGGCAATCTTCAGCCCATATCCCATATTCTGCCGGACCGACATATGCGGATACAGCGCATAGTTCTGAAAAACCATGGCGATGTCACGGTCCATCGGTTCCTTGTCATTGACGCATTCGCTGTCAATCAGAACCGCGCCCGATGACACGGTTTCCAATCCGGCCACCATCCGCAAAAGCGTAGACTTGCCACAACCGGACGGCCCCACAATGACGATGAATTCACCATCTTCTATGTGAACGTCAATGCCGTGGATCACCGCGGTGGACCCAAAACTCTTTTTTACATCTTGCAGCGCTACAGTTGCCATTTTCTATTTCTCGCTATCGACAAGGCCGCGGATGAACAGCTTTTGCATTGAAATCACGACAATGACTGGCGGGATCATCGCAAGGATTGATGTCGCCATGATGACCGGCCAGTCTGCCGTATCATCGCCTGAAGGGAACATCTGCTTGAGCCCCATGACAATGGTGTTCATTTCGGGTTCGGTTGTGATCAGCAGCGGCCACAGATACTGGTTCCATCCATAAATGAACAGGATGACGAACAGCGCCGCCACGTTGGTGCGGCTCATCGGCACCACTATATCGATGAAGAAGCGCATCGGCCGCGCGCCATCAACGCGCGCCGCTTCGGCCAACTCATCGGGAATTGTCATGAAGAACTGACGGAACAGGAAGGTGGCTGTGGCTGACGCGATCAAGGGAAATATCAGACCTGAATAGCTGTTCAGCATGCCAAACCCGGCAACAACTTCAAAGGTTGGCACGATCCGGACCTCAACTGGCAGCATCAGCGTCAGGAAAATCATCCAGAAGAAAAAGCTGCGCCCCGGGAACCGGAAATAGACAATGGCAAAGGCGGACAGCAGCGAGATGACAATCTTTCCAACGGCAATGCCGACAGCCATGATCAGGCTGTTCATCAGCATTGTCGCAACCGGCACGTTCACCCCGGAAAACAGGGCCGCGCTGTAGTTTTCCCAGAACTGGTCGCCCGGCAGAACAGGCATCGGCGGCGATACAATGTCAGACTGGTTGACCGTCGATGCCACAAAGGCAAGCCAGATCGGAAAGAAGATGATCAGCACACCGACTATCATCAACGCGTGCGTCAGCCACAAATCTGCGCCGCGCCGTTCCACCATTCCCTGTGCCGCCGCCATCAGTAATGCACTCTTTTTTCGATATATTTAAACTGGATCACTGTCAGCAGCCCGACTATGACCAGAAGAATCACCGACTGTGCGGATGATGATCCCAGGTCCTGACCGACAAACCCGTCGGCAAACACCTTGTAGACCAGAATGGTTGTCGATTGCTGCGGCCCGCCAGAGGTGATCGTGTGGATGACCCCGAAGGTCTCAAAGAAGGAATAGACAATGTTCACCACCAGCAGGAAGAAGGTGGTTGGTGACAGAAGAGGCAGCACGATGGTGAAAAACCGCCGCCAGAAACGCGCACCATCAATGGCCGCCGCCTCGATCACCGAACGCGGCACAGCCTGCAGGGCAGCGAAGAAAAACAGGAAATTATAGCTGATCCGCCCCCAGGCCGACACCACAACGACAAGCCCCATCGCTTCACCGCCATTCAGCACATGGTTCCATTCATAGCCAATCTGGCCCAGATACCATGACACAAGACCGATGCGCGTGTTGAACATGAACAGCCACAATACACCAGCAACCGCGGGCGCCACCGCATAGGGCCAGATCAGCAACGTCCGATAGGTTCCCGACCCCTTGATCAGACGATCAGCCATCACGGCAAGGAACAGCGCTGGCACCATGGCACACAGTGTCACAAGAATGGAAAATACTGCGGTCGTCAGAAAAGAGGCCCGGTAATAGGGATCAGATAGCAAGAATTCAAAATTACCCAGCCCGACAAACCTTGCCGAGAGACCGAACGGGTCGGGAATGAACAGGGATTGCCAGATGGCCTGGCCAGCCGGGTAGAAAAAGAAAACAGCCGAGACCACGACTTGGGGCGCTATCAGCAGGGCTGGTAGCAGCCATCCGCGAAATGTAACGCGCTTTTCCAAAATCCCGCTCCGGCAACAATTACGGGGTGGGCCAGTCTGGCCCACCCCACTTTACATGATGGTCTAGCGGTTGGCAGATTCAAAGCGCCGCAGCAGGGCGTCACCGCGCTTCTTGGCACTGTCCATTGCCGCCTGGGCAGACTTGTCACCAGACCAGATCGCCTCCAGCTCCTCATCGATGATCCCGCGGATCTGGTCAAAGGATCCAAGGCGAAGACCCTTGGAATTGGCAGTTGGCTGGTTGGTTGTCATCTGGATCACGGCGATATCCGTGCCCGGGTTCTTGTCATAGAAACCTGCGGCGCGTGTTGCATCGCCAGCTTCAGCTGTAATTGGCAGATAACCGGTATTCTGGTGCCAGGCAGCCTGCACATCCGATGTCGACAGATAGCTCAGGAACTCGCCAGCGCCTTTATACTCGGCATCACCATGACCAGACATGACCCACAGCGACGCGCCACCGATGATGGTGTTTTGCGGTGCTTTGGTAATGGCCTTCCAGTACGGCAGCGGACGCACTTCAAAATCAAACTTGGCTTCTGCACTGATACCGGCATAACCGGCCGAGCTTTCGGTGAAGAGCGCACAATCGCCAGACCGGAAATTGGCTCCGCCCTCGTTACGACGGCCCGTATAGATGAACTTTCCGTCCTTTGCCCACTCGGCCATTTTTGACAGATGTGCCACCTGCGCACTGCCATTCAGCATCAGCTCGGTATCGAGACCGGCAAATCCGTTATCCTTGGAAGCGAAAGGAACATTGTGATAGGCCGAGAAATTCTCGAGATGGATCCAGCTTTGCCAAGCGGTAACAAGCGGGCAATCTTCACCACCAGCCTTCAGCTTGCCAAGGACGTCATCCACCTGCTCCCAGGTTGACATGTCCGTGTCAGGATCAACGCCAGCAGCGCTCATCGCGTCACGATTCACCCACAGAACCGGTGTGGACGAGTTGAAGGGCAGCGACAACATTTCACCATCGGTCGTAGTGTAATAACCCTTCACGGCACCGATATAGGCATCAGGGTCAAAAGAAGCACCGCTTTCAGCCATGACTTCATACACAGGCTTGGTTGCCCCGCGCGCAGCCATCATCGTCGCTGTACCGACCTCGAACACCATCAGGATATGCGGCTGTTCCTTGGCCCGGAATGCGGCAATACCGGCATTCAGCGTCTCTGAGTAATTGCCCTTNTGGCTCTCAACAACAACATAGTCGCTCTGACTGGCGTTGAAGTCTGCGACCTGACCTTTCACCAGCTCGCCAAGGCGACCGGTGAAGGCGTGCCAGAAATGGACTTCGGTTTCCGCCATTGCTGCCATGGGCGCCATCAAGGTGCCGGATATGGCAAGGGCGGCAAATAGACTCTTTTTCATGTTTCCTCCAAAGCACCTTATGGCGGTGCGTCACTATTTTGGTGTCTGCGACGATCCGTTCCCATCGGACCTGCAATTCCCATGATGATACAATCCCCAAAATATAATTTGCACCATAAATTTTAAGATATATTATAACATTGTGTTATATTCAGTGCGAGACAGAGGCATTCAGAATGACAGCTGAAAAACTGCGCCTTCGACAGCTGGAAGCCTTGATGGCGGTTTGCGACCATGGATCGATCACCAATGCAGCGAGCGAACTGGGCATCAGTCAACCCGCCGTCAGCCGCCTGCTGTCCGACCTTGGCGAGCGCCTTGGCTTTGCCCTGTTTGACCGGCAGAAGGGCCAGCTTGTTCCNTCGCAAGAGGTNCGGTTTCTGCAGTCTGACATTCGCCGTGTTCTGGAATTGATGCGGCAGATTTCNGATGTCAGCGAGGATATCAACAAACGGCGCGCGGGACATATCCGGATTGCCTGCCTTCCCGGATTCGCAACCAGCCATCTGCCCGATCTTGTTGCGGCATTTCTGAAGGAACGGCCCGGGGTCAGCATGACGATAGAGCCNGACAGGCCTGAACGCATTCTTGAATGGATGATTGGCGAGCAATATGATTTTGGCATCACCGACGGATTTGCCGGGCATCCCGCTGTTGAAAGCAANAATCTGGCAGTCAGAACGGTCTGCGTGTTTCCAGAAGGACACCATCTGTCGGCGCGCAGGACCATAACCCCGGCCGACATTGCTGCGGAAAACATCATCCACACACGGCGCGACAGTGAATTCTTTGGACGGCTGTCCAATGCCTTCAATACCGCACAGGTCGAACTGAATTCGGTGATAGAAGTAAGGCAATTCACAGCAGCCTGCGAGCTGGTCTGCAAAGGCGCCGGCGTAGCCATCGTNAGCGAACTGGATGCNACGAAATATGTATCACAGGGGCTTGATTACCGACCGTTCAGGCCGATGCTGCCGCATACGCTGTCATTGGTGCGGCCGGTCACCCGGCAGCCATCGATGGTGGTCATGGAATTCATCGAATATTTTGCCGACAGTCTGAAGCCCTTTCTGATCAATATATCAGCGCGCCCCTGACCCAGACCGTCTAGGGGNCCGGAGCAANGGGATCTATGTCCAGAAGGATGATCTCGTTGCGTGATCCAAGCCGCATGCGTGGCCCCCAGCACCCGGCCCCTGATGACACATAGAGATGCGCACCCGNCGTTCCATAAAGACCGAAGACATGCCGAAATTGCANCCGNACCAGCAGATTGAAGGGAAAAATCTGGCCCTTGTGTGTATGCCCGCACAGCATCAGATCGGCATAGCGGGCAGTCTGGTCCCANACAGANGGCTGATGCACAAGCGCAAGATTGAACGCGCCAGCAACATGCAGGCGCTCAACCTGTTNGGCNCGCGCTGCGGGTGACTGTTCATCAGCGACGCCGATCAGGTTCACCTCGCCAACTGTCATACATTCATTGTCCAGCACGGTAATGNTCAGCTCTTTGAACCGGTCAAGCTGCTGGCGNTACCCNNTNACATATCCTTCGTGATTGCCGGTTATGAAAAAGATATCCATATCCAGCGCACCGAGCGCCTGCAGGTCTTCCAGACGAAAGTCNCTGCTGTCAAACAGATCGCCNCCGATCAGCAGCGCATCAGCGTTGTGATCGCNAACCGTCTNGCAAATCAGCTCAAGATGACGCGGCGGGTTTGAGCCGACATGAACATCGCTGATGAACACCAGTCTGGCCTTTCGGCTGATTTTTGCAGATGTCAAAGCAAGCGTCTTTGTGGTAACGCGGCGACCATTCACCAGCGCAATGAATGTCAGACACAAGATCGCGGCCACGGCCACAATCGCAACGGACCGGTCATCCAGCACTGGCAGTATTGTTGCCGCCAGGGCAAGGCAGGTCACCCACAGTGAAATGAAACCGGCACCGATCCCGTAATAGACGAACGCCTTCAACACCCTGTTGGTAATGCTTGTCGCAAAATAGAGCCGTATCAGGAAGAAGACGGCCACCGCCGGCACCAGCGACCATGGCTGAAAGATGGCCTGCCCGGTGAACAGCGCTGCAAGTGCGACACCGGGAAACACATAAAGGCTGTATGCCACAGCAAACATGACAGCAAAGAATATGGCCCTGCGGATCATGCCCAGCTGCCGCCCAAATGTAATGAACACTGGCTGCCAAACGCGCATGTATGGCGAACTGGAAATGACATGGGAAGCTGGCGCATTGCGGCGTCCTTGTTTGCAGG
>NYTO01000055.1 GCA_002683535.1 SAR116 cluster bacterium | reverse complement strand
CCCGTCTTCGCGCAAACCGGCACTGCCATCTGCAATGAACTCGATTGTACCAGCCCCGGTGTAACCGATCGTGCGCGCGGCTGTCACCGCTGCATCACACATGGATGCGCGTACGCCATCCGGCATGCCCGGTGCCGGCGCTTCTTCAATGACTTTCTGATGCCGCCGCTGCATCGTGCAGTCACGCTCAAACATATGGACAACGCCGCCAGCCTTGTCGGCAAAGATCTGCACTTCGATATGGCGCGGTGCAGCGATGTATTTCTCGATCAGCACATGCCCGTCACCAAAGCTGGCTGCCCCTTCGCGTATCGCACTTTCCAGCGCAGCATGGAAATCAGAGGGATCATCGACAAGGCGCATCCCTTTACCGCCGCCGCCGGCACGTGCCTTGATCAATACCGGATAGCCGATCTCATCCGCGGCCTTGGCCAGCACTTTCGGGTCCTGGTCACCACCATGATAGCCCGGCACAACAGGCACACCCGCATCCTGCATCAGGGTCTTGGCAGCATCCTTCAGCCCCATCGCCCGAATGGCATCGGCCGGCGGCCCTATGAAAACAAGGCCAGCTGCCTCAACCGCGGTCACGAAGTCGGGATTCTCCGACAGGAACCCATAGCCGGGATGAATGGCCTCGGCGCCGCTGGCAACAGCAGCTGCCACCACAGCTTCCTTGTCCAGATAATCACCGCTGCCGCCAAGCGGCAGGGCGATATCGGCCATATGGACATGCTGTGCCTGTGCATCCGCCACACTGTGTACCGCCACGGTTTCAACGCCCATCAGGCGCGCCGTTGCCATGATGCGACAGGCAATTTCACCNCGATTGGCAATGAGGATTCGTGAAAACATGATCCCTGCCCCCTACATCCTGAAGACCGGGAAATGCGTGTCCTGCACCGGCGCATTGGCTGCAACACGCAATGATGATGCAATGATCCGCCGCGTATCTCGNGGATCGATAATGCCATCATCCCANAGGCGTGCCGAAGCATAAACAGGGTCGGACTGCACGCCGAACTGGTCCAGCACAGGTGNTTTCAGCGCTGTTGCCTCTTGCTCGNAAAACGTGCCGCCCCTGGCTTCGACAGCNGTCCGGCGCACACGCGCCAGCACACCGGCAGCCTGCTCGCCCCCCATCACGGCGATCCGCGCATTGGGCCACATCCACACAAAGCGCGGCCCGAAAGCCCGCCCGCACATGCCATAATTTCCCGCGCCATAAGACCCGCCGACAATTANCGTCAGCTTTGGCACATTGGCGCAGGACACAGCNGCCACAAGCTTGGCACCATCCTTGGCAATGCCGCCTGCCTCATAGGCCGACCCCACCATAAAGCCGGTAATATTCTGCAAGAACAGCAGCGGGATATTGCGCTGACAGGCAAGCTCAATGAAATGNGCACCCTTTTGNGCCGATTCAGAAAACAGCACCCCGTTATTGGCGATGATGCCAACCTGCATGCCTTCAATTCNTGCAAAACCGCAAACAAGTGTTGTTCCAAAACGCGCCTTGAATTCNTCAAAGTCTGATCCGTCGATGATACGGGCGATGATCTCGCGGCAGTCATANGGNGTTTTNGGATCAGCAGGCACAACCGATAACAGGCTTTCGGCATCTTCGCGCGGTGCGCTGAATTCCCTGTCTGTATTTATTGCTGTATCGCGCAGATTCCCGACGATCTGCCGCGCAAGCGCCAGCGCATGGTCATCATCCTCAGCCAGATAGTCGGCCACNCCGCTCAGCCTTGTATGCGTATCGCCACCGCCCAGCGTTTCTGCATCCACATCCTCGCCCGTTGCCTCTTTGACAAGCGGCGGGCCAGCCAGAAAAATAGTCCCCTGATTGGCAACGATGATGGCCTGGTCCGACATTGCCGGCACATAGGCCCCCCCAGCCGTACAAGACCCCATGACCACTGCAATCTGCGGAATGCCGGCCGCGCTCATCCGTGCCTGATTATAGAAAATGCGCCCGAAATGGTCGCGGTCCGGAAACACCTCGTCCTGGCGGGGCAGATTGGCACCGCCGCTATCAACCAGATAGATGCAGGGAAGATGGTTCTCCAGCGCAATCTCCTGCGCGCGCAAATGCTTCTTCACCGTCAGCGGGTAATAGCTGCCGCCTTTGACCGTGGCGTCATTGCAGATGATCATGCAGTCGTGACCGCANACCTTGCCGATACCGGCAATCACCCCGGCCGCCGGAATCGGCTCCTCATAGACTTCATGCGCCGCAAACAATCCAATTTCCAGAAAATCGGCACCAGCATCCAGCAGCCCGGCAACCCGGTCACGTGGCAGCAGCTTGCCACGGTCAAGATGGCGCGCGCGCGATGCCTGACTGCCGCCCCTGGTGATCTGCCCAGCCAGCCCGCCAATGCGTTCAATCGCTGCCAGCATGGCGCTGCGATTGTCCTGTGCCGCCGCCGCACCCGGATCAAGTTCTGATGTCAGGACAGTCATTCAGGCAGTCTCGTTGAACAATTCGCGGCCGATCAGCATGCGGCGGATTTCCGACGTGCCTGCCCCGATTTCATACAGCTTGGCATCCCGCAACAGGCGGCCCGTGCCGTAGTCATTGATATAGCCATTGCCGCCAAGCGCCTGAATGGCCTCAAGCGCCACCTGCGTTGCCTTTTCGGCAGCATAGAGAATGCAACCGGCGGAGTCCTTGCGCGTTGTCTCGCCGCGATCACAGGCCGCCGCCACCGCATAGACATAGGCGCGGCAGGCATTCATTGTTGTATACATGTCGGCGATTTTGCCTTGCATCAACTGGAACGTGCCGATCGGCTGGCCAAACTGCTCGCGCTCGTGAATGTAGGGAACGACGATATCCATCGCCGCCGCCATGATGCCGACCGGCCCGGCTGCCAGAACCACGCGTTCAAAATCAAGGCCTGACATCAGCACATTCACGCCCTTGCCCTCCTCGCCGAGAATATTCTCGTAGGGCACCTCGCAATCCTCAAAAACCAGCTCGCAGGTGTTGGACCCGCGCATGCCCAGCTTGTCCAGCTTCTGCGCCGTGCTGAAACCGGTCATGCCACGCTCAATCAGAAAAGCCGTTATGCCGCGCGGCCCGGCATCGGGATCAGTCTTTGCATAGACGATAAGGGTGTTTGCATCCGGCCCGTTGGTAATCCACATCTTGTTGCCGTTCAGAACGAATCTGTCATTGCGCTTTTCAGCGTGAAGCTTCATCCCGACAACATCTGATCCCGCCCCCGGTTCCGACATTGCCAGCGATCCGACATGCGCCCCGCTGATCAGGCGCGGCAGATATGCCTGCTTCTGAACNTCCGTGCCCCAGCGCGCNATCTGGTTGACGCACAAATTCGAATGCGCGCCGTAGGACAAGCCAACAGACGCGCTGGCCCGGCTTATTTCCTCAATCGCCACACTATGCGCCAGAAACCCCATCCCGGCACCGCCATCCTCTTGCGGAACAGTGATGCCGTGCAACCCGACAACCCCCATCTTTTCCCACAGATCCATGGGAAATTCGTTGCTGCTGTCAATCTCGGCCGCGCGCGGTGCTATCTCCTCGGCAGCAAATCGCCTGACGGTTTCACGAAGGGCATCGATATCCTCACCCAGGTTGAAATTCATCACGGAATCAAACATTGGCCCCTCCGGTCTAACGCGCCGCCTGCTGCGGCAATTCGGTTGTATCTGTAAAATCAGTCATCGCCATACGGCAGACAAGCGCTGTGTAATGCGCCTCGACCTCTGCTGCGCTCAGCCGCCCACCCGGCTGATACCATGTTGTGACACCGGTCAGCATCGCCAGCATCGCCATNGCTGTCACGTGAATGTCGTCNAGCTGAAAGTCGCCGCGCTGGCTGCCATCAATCAGGATNTCTTTCAGGACATCTTCATATGTACTGCGCAATGTGCCGACCGCCAAATAATGTGCCGGCGACAATGAACGAAGNTCCATATAGGCGATAAACACCTCATGCGGGCGCGCCAGATGATAGCGAATGTGAAAACGGGCAAAGGCATCAAGACGCGCCAACGGTGCCGCGCTGTTGTCGGGCGTTGCCGCGGTCCAGGCCGCCAGCAACTGCTTCATATGGCTGGTCATCAATTCGGCAAGCAACGCCTGCTTTGTCGGGAAGTAACGATAGAGTGCCGCCGATTGCACNCCCACGGCAGCCGCAAGGCGGCGCATCGACATTGCCTCAAACCCATGGTCGGCAATCAGCGACAACGCACAGGATCTGATCCGTGCTTCGGTCTCCTCGCCGTTTGAACCGGTTGTCCGCGCCATGACGTCGCCTGCTGTTCCTGTCTGTTTCCCGTTGCCCTGCCGTATCNTTCGTCTGCCACCCGGTCNCTGTCCGCGACCNAAAAATCAGGCCTNNNATCAGATTTAAACGAACGATCGTTAAATTACTGTNCCAAAAATGCGGGGCGGTCAAGTCTCGACCGCCCCGGATCGGCACCCAGCCAGTCAACCAGCCGGTAATTGCACCCTGTCAGGATTCACTGCCGATCAGGATTTGCGGCCAATCGTGCCGGACACTTCGGCGCCAAGCTCGATCGTCAGCGAATTGCTTTTCAGATCACCATCGATGACCGCTGTCGCCCCGACAGCCAGCACTTCGGTAATCAGCTTACCGTTGAAATTGCCTGACAGTTCAACCCGCTGGGCATTGATTTCGCCGTTGAAAACACCCGTTGGATCAACAATGACCTCATTCGCGTTCAACTCGCCGGTAAAATGACCGGCAATCAGCACAGGTGCCTCGCCGGCATCCAGCTTGCCGTCCATGATCATGCCTTCAATGATCGTTGTTGCATTACTCATCTTACATTCCTCACTCAAGGGCCCGGGATTGCGGGCCAAACTTTATCTGCAGTAGCGTTCCGGAAACGTGTTCAGCTTTCCTCGACCGGCTCCTGATCATCTTCACTTTCGACAGCCTCTGCCTCGCTGGCGACGACCCCGTCAGGTTCCTGCCAGTTATGTACAACCCGGCAGTTCAGCGCCGCACCACGGTCCATCTGAAGGCTCTGATAGTGAATTTCACCGGCAATCTGGGCTGTCTCGGTTGCCCAGATGGACCCAGCCTGCATGATGCCGTCATAGGCACCGCCGATGACCACCAGGTCACTTTTCACCTGACCGGTGAACCTGCCAGAGGCACCGATTGAAAGCTTTTCAGCGGCAAGGTCCGCCTCAACTGTGCCTTCGATCTCGATTGATTTCACATTTGATATTTTGCCGACAAACTTGGCGTCGGCACCGATGATTGCCCTTGATCTTTCCATTTACCTGTCTCCCTGAGGCTTTATTGGCCTAATCCTGATTGCAGTTGCAACTGCCTATTTGCGGCTCTTGCGGAACTTTGCCGATACAACAGCACCGTCTTCCACCTCAATACCACGTGCACGAATGATGCCGTCAAAATTTCCACTACTTTTAATGCGCAGAACAGCAGACTTCACCTCGCCAGACACATTGCCGGCGATCACCGCTTCATCTGCCGTAATGTTGCCTGTCAGCGTCGCATTATCCTCGACAAAAAGGTTGCGACACTTGATTTCACCCTCGACTCCACCAGCAAGAATTATGTCGCCCGAGGAGACAACACTGCCGGTGATTCGCATATGTTCGTCGATTAATGACGCAACAACGTCACCTGTGCTGTCCTGCTTCCCTCGTTCGAACATTATATCCTCCTGATTCTAATCTGAAAAAAATTCAGATGACATTTATTGAGCCATCGTCTTCTAGAACGGTAACAAATTTGGCATACAGTCGTTAACGGTTTCGTAAGACTTACGAGGTGGAGTGTCTCACTTTGAGTAACGACCACAAATGGAAAACGTTAAACGAAAACCGGGGGCGCGATCATGGCTGAAGACGTAATCGACATTCGCAAACGCATCGAAGAGATCCGTAATGAGGTGTCTTCGGCGATTCGGGCTGATGGAGAAACAGTCATCCAGTCACGCCCGGCGGGCGAGGTCGCAGAGTTTTCCGTTGCAGGCGTTACCAGCGCAGCAACTTCGCGCAGGTCGGAGCCGCAAGTCACGCCCGACACTGAAACACTGACCGAGGCAAAGGGTGCGCTGGATACCGCAGCAAAGATGCCGTCTTTCCAGCTGAATGTTCGCAATCAGGGCACCAGCAAAGGACTGCTGGCGCTGATTTTCATCCAGCTGGTGACGAACGTCGCCTTGATCGCAACCCTTTGGTACAAGCTTGGCTAGGACATGCCATCTGTTCTGAGACGTCTGACACAGCGCATTACTCCGCCGATGCTGCGGAGCGACAGCCCTGACCGTCCCATGACAATCCGGGGGCGGCACTGGCTGTTCCAGGAAACCCGCTTTCTGTTTCTGACGCGCAAAGGCCCGATAGAGATTATCGTAAAGCCCAGTGTCATTATGGGGGCCGCGTTCGTTGGCACTGTTGGCGCTACCGTCATTGCCGCCACCACCCTGTTCATTGGACTGAAGTCGGTCGAGGTCGTACGCAATGAATCGATCACTGTTGCCGAGGCCAGTGCACCGCTTGCCTTGCCACAGGACGCATCTGACAATGTCATGCTGCAACTGCCTGACACCCGAGACCGGTCCATGTCAGTTGCCGACGGCAGACGCTCAGCCACTGCCTCTGCCTCCGGGCAGACCAAAGACAAAGACCTTGTGACGGCGAAAGCAGATCTGGCAAACGGACGTGAGGCAGCTGAAAAGGTCAGCCCGGCCGACATTGACCTGTTTGCCAATAGCGATGCGCCTGATGAACAGGATGTTGTGCAGGTCGCCAGCCTTGTCACACCGGCGATACGCTGGCCGTCTTCCCTTGCCGCAACCGATGCCGCCCCGACTGTTGTCATTCCCGATCCCGCATTGGCCACCAGGGCAGACCCGCTTTCCGCCAATCTGGACGAGCCTGACATGATGGTGCCACTGCCCGGCAGTGAAACCCTGGCCGCGGATAAATCCGCTGATACGACAGGTCAGACTGAAGACGATGCGGGCGGTCCGGTGCTGCCTGCAGCGCCAGAGACAGCAATGGCGCTGGTTGCGGGATTGTTCAGCGGCTCAGCCTTACCCCAGCCGCCCGTGCCTGAACCGGCACCCCAAGGCGGCCTTGAAACCGACATGACCGGAAACCAGCCACCCGTGCTGACAAAGGCAGGACGCCAATTGAAGGTCTTGCGCTCTATGGCACGTGAAGTCCGCAATATCCGGACCAGTCTTGGCGGGCTGGGAATCAATGACGTGCTCATGCCGAAGGTTGATGATCTGGATATTCTGGTGCAGACGGCTGACTTTGCCAGTCTGGCGATGGCCGTTGAGGATCATCGCTCGATGCTGCGAAAAATTCCGCTGAAGCCNCCAATGCTGTACTTCTATGTATCCAGTGAATATGGCAACCGCAAACACCCGGTGCTGAAGANAAAGCGCTTCCATCACGGGATTGATCTTGCNGGCACNTGGCAGGAAACAGTCCANGCCACCGCCCCGGGAACGGTTATTTTTGCCGGGTCNAAAGGNTCGTTCGGCAAGGTTGTNCAGGTAAGACATGCCTATGGCATTATCACAACCTATGCGCATCTGTCGAANATNACNGTGCGCNAGGGGGCTGATGTCGGCGTTGGCACAGTGGTTGGCCGGATGGGGCGCACAGGCCGCGTTGATGGTGCNCATCTGCATTATGAAATCCGCATTGGAAACACCTCGTTGAACCCGCGTCTGTTCTTTGCAATCGGACATCGGATTGGTGTTGGTGGCGAACTTTTGCGCGTCGCTGACTGATTTTAATCACCACTCCTCTAAAATGCGGCCCTCGCTGGTCGTTTAAGACAGTGAGAGGGCGCGATTGAGCGCCCCNCTTATTCAATGAGGATGGCCATGCGTGGTGATACCCACCCCCGGAAAACAGGTTTCATGATGCCGGCAATCGGCCTCGTGCTTGCCTTGCTTGCCGGCTGCAACATGTATGTCATCGATTTTGAAAACCGCCTTCCTGACGGCGCTGTTCTTGCNCCNAAGGTTGACACACCACCGCCACCGCCGCCNGAGCCGCTGGCCGGCAGCGAGGAAATCGCCTTCATGGACAGCACCACCGCCCAGCTGCAAGGCTGCCGTGTCATCACTACCATCAGCATGATGCATGTTGGCACCTTCGATGAAGGGCTGATTGTATTGCGCAACACCGCGTTGCGGATCAATGCCAACCGGATGATTCCGCTCAGACTTGTCGACAGCGCACATACACGTCTTCCCCACAGATTTCGCGCAAAGATGGTCCGTTGCCCGGAAGAAAGCGAAGTCTGATATGGGCGAGGTTATTTATCTGCCAAACGCAATGCGCCAAAATCGCCAATTGGAGGACCAAACAGGCCTGACTCTGAACGAGGTGCAGCGCCTTGAGGCCATTCGCGACAATGTAGAAGCACTTCTAAACATGGTGGCCGGCATTCGCCGCGACCCCGAATCTGTTGCCTATGCGGCAGCCAGATTTGGCCTGATGCGGATGTATTATCTGCATGGCAGGGCCGCCACCATGTCATTTGCCGATCGCTGCATTGATACAGCCGAAATGGCTGAAGACCTTTCAAAAGGCTGACATCCCGGACAGGCCCATTGACCGCACGTGTCCCAACATCAGGTCAAGATACTGCGGCCAAAGATTGGCCCCAAACACAGGGGCGTTGACAGCTATCCCGCTAATTCAACATTGTTGCGGGTGCCTGACAGGGTGCGGTAGGCAGATTTTGAAGCGGCCTGTGTTGCCTGTTCTCTACCCGTCCAATTCCAACGATCTGACAAGCAGTATCACCGATGGTTTTCTTTTGCCAACGAACCCTTCAAGAAAGCCCGCCATATCGCTAAACTTTGCTGGCATTTGCCCAACTCGACAAAGGTCAATCCGGGCAGGATTATCTGACCTATCGTTTATTTGGACATAAGGGTAGATGATCGCTTCTGATTGGCGACAACCTTCTCACGCTCGGCCTGAATACGGACCCGGCGTGCGGCAATATCACCACCGACGTCCAGAATAGATTTTGTTTCAGCTTCAATCTGCTTGGCAGTCATACTTTCTTCTTTTTCAGCGTCATCTGCCTGTGCTGACAGGCCTTCCAGACGGTCTGCGTTGCTTTTGACAATCTCGGCATTGCTGTCCGCACTCACCGCCTCAAACATCCTGACAAGCTCGCCATCAATCCACTCGGCATTCTGTGCCACCATTTCCGCTCCTTGATCAGCAAGAGCTTCATTGGAGTCCGCAATCAGCTTATTTAGTGAAGTCAGCAATTCATTGACGGCTGTCATCTGTGTTGCAACCTCACGAAGCTTCTGGTTCAGGAAAAATTTGTTTTCAAGGAGGTCGATACGCAGGCTGTTACCCATCGCCGACTTGAAGTTTTGCTCGACATCAACTTTAGCATTCAATGCGTCAACCATCAGCATCCGGCAGCGATACAGGTCTTCGATATTGTCTACCGCGATGGCCCGATTGCCGTTAAAGGAGGCGCTGAAGTTCCGGCTCAACAGCGCACGATTTTCCTCAATATCAGCAATCAGCAGCATCGACTCGGCATAAGATGTCGATGCCTGGCACTCGAGCTCAAAAATGTGGCGCTTGTTTTTGCGAATGTTCTCTTCATTAAGAGTAACCTGGGCTTTTGATTTGGTCATATCATCACCTGCGCTTTAAAATGTTAGTCCTTGCTCGCCTCATTATCTTCAACACGTTCGTCAGGGAGCATATGAATCGTCGAATGGCTCAGTTTATTCAGTCTGATCATGCCAATATTTGGTTTGTCCAACTCACAGAAGTGAAAGATGAAATCAAATATATTTTCAGCCTGGTCAGCAGACACAACGACGAAGAACTCCTCTACGTCAAAGGAATCAGCCACTCCTGATACTGTTTTTTTGCCGATTGGTGTTCCAGCAACGTTATGGAAATAGACTTCGTTGATACCGCGCGACATCAATTCTGGTACCAATGCATCCGTTCCGCCCTGGTACAGAATGCCTGAAATTATCCAGGTGTAATCAACGAATGTGACGCGTGAATCGCGTTTAAGGGTGGCTGTGTAGGACATGCTAGCCATCCGTGTATTTTGCGAGAATTGCAGGAGGCACATAGGTTGCAGCCTGCATCAACGGGGTCGCATACATGAAACCCATCCCCGGCGTATCCAGTTTCCCAGCAAGGAAAATACGCTCAAAAATCCGGTCCACCTCATCGCTTGACACCATCACACTAACCACATCGCGTTCAGCATCGACGGCCACGCCGACAGCACCAAGGCGTTCGCGAATACCTACACCCATGGCAGAGTGCAGAGTCGCGCCTTGAATGCCCACTTCCAGCAGCGCATCCGTGATCAGCTCGCCATAACCGTGCTGCACCACCGCTGTGATCAATGTAGCATCTGTGAGTGTTGTGAAGGTGCGCTTCATGAGCCTAACTCCCCTTTTAGATTATTGGGCTGAGCAAGTTCCTTTGCTGTCTTGCGCTCCTCTCTTTTCACTTTGAACTGGACGTAAATGCCAAGAGTCAGAACGGCCACAATCGGGCAGATTGAAGCTGCAGCCAAAATACCGAACCCTTCAGTCGACCCGAGCGCATTGCCAAAACCGAGGCCCATCGCAAGAACCAAAGGAACAGTGACAGGCCCGGTTGTTACGCCAGCAGAGTCCCAGCCAACATTAACAAATTCTTCGGTCGACAGCAGTGTAAGGATAAGTCCCAACGTATATCCGGGAACGAGGATATACATGATATGGAAGTCAAAGATCAGTTTCAGGACGCCAAGCATGATGCCGGTGGCAACACCAAAGGAGACAGCCCCCATCAGCATCGATTTCTTGAAAGCGCCGTTGGTCAGATTCTGTACTGTCATGCCAAGTGCATTCAATGCCGGCTCAGCCAGTGTGGCACCAAGGCCCAACACCCAGGCAAACAGCGCAGCGATGCCAACGCCAACAGTTACACTGTAAAGCGGACTAGCCTCGACAGCAGTGATCGCGGTAAATGCGCCTGCAATCAGGCCACCAGACTGATCACCAAGCTTGGCCAGACCATAAGTCAGACCAACATTGAAAATACACATTCCTGCAACAGCCAGGAAAATACCATAATAGGTAATGCTGGCATTCTTCATTCTCTCGCGGAGAACGACAAGCAGCACGAAGGCGAGAAAAATTACCAAGGGTACGATAGCGCGCACGCCCAGTATGACCTCGGTCCAAGGCGTCACTTCATGCCATTGCGGCTGAGACGATACGAGGGCCGCCGACGCCTTGATTTCTGCCGCTTTGGCAATGATGACGTCGGTCGGCACGGTGTAGGCTGTATAGAAGCTTAGCAGCAGCACACCCAGGATTGGAAACACCGACGCAAGGGTGACAATGCCAAATCCTGACAATGAGGAATCAGCGCCCTTGCCAGCAGCCGCAGCAACACCGATTCCCAGCGCCAGAACAAGAGGGACAGTCACAGGCCCGGTTGTTACCGCGCCACAATCCCATGCCAGACCCACAATCTTTGACAATTCGGGGTCCATAAAGGCTACCACACTCAACGCCAGAGTCGGGGCCACGCTGAAGAAAATCAGGGGCTTCAGGCTCCACCCCCGCAGAAAACGCACGGTTCCCAGAACAGCTGCCAGACCAACCCCAAGGCCCACAAGCAATACAGTCGTACCCGACCTGTCGTTCAAAAGCGTGAAGAGGTAGGGCGCTTTTTCAGGGTCTACAATTGAGCCGGCCACCTGCAGCGCACCAATCGCGGGCTCTGCGAATGTCACGCCAACACCTAACATGAAAGCTATCAGCAATACGCCTGCCAACGGCAATTTTCGCGGCAATGTGTTACCGATAATTTCACCA
>NYTO01000054.1 GCA_002683535.1 SAR116 cluster bacterium | reverse complement strand
CTGATAACATCAAGATCAGGATCAGCAACCTTTACAAAGTGTTCGGCAACAACCCTGCCGCCGCGATGAACCATGTCCGTAACGGGGCAACAAAACAAACCCTTCTTGATGATCATGGTCACGTGCTTGGCCTTCGCGATATCAATATCGATATCCCGGAAAAGCGCATTCAGGTCATCATGGGTTTGTCCGGTTCCGGCAAGTCGACTCTCATCCGCCATATCAACCGGTTGATCGAACCAACCGAAGGTCAGATGATTGTAGATGGTGATGATGTTCTGGCCATGTCGCCGGATGATCTCCGCGAATTTCGCCGCAACAAGCTGTCGATGGTGTTCCAGAAGTTTGCCCTTCTGCCACACCGTACCGTGGCCCAGAACGCCGCCTATGGCCTGACGATTCAGGGCATAGCCGAGGCCGAAGCAACCGAGCGCGCCCAGCGCTGGATTGACCGGGTGGGTCTTGGCGGGTTTGAGAATCACTTTCCGGCCCAGCTGTCGGGCGGTATGCAACAGCGTGTCGGGCTGGCCCGCGCCCTGGCAACCGATGCCCCGATTCTGCTGATGGATGAAGCGTTCTCTGCGCTTGATCCGCTGATCCGGACAGACATGCAGGACATTCTTCTGGATCTGCAGCAGGAACTTCACAAGACCATTGTGTTCATTACACACGACCTTGACGAGGCGCTGCGCATTGGTGACCAGATATCGATCCTGCGTGACGGTGAAGTGATCCAGCAGGGCGATCCGCAGGACATTATCATGCGGCCTGCCGATGACTATATCTCGGACTTCATCAAGGACATCAACCGTGGCCGGGTGATCGAAGTGCGCTCAGTCATGTCAAAGGCAAGCCGTGTGTCCGGTCCGAAAATGGCGGCCAATACGGCGCTTGAAGATGCGTTGCAGGCACTGGCCGCCGCTAGCAAGGATTCAGGTGCCGTTGTGAATGAAGACGGGCAGACAATCGGCAAGATTGAAATGAACTCTGCCATTACCGCCATGGCCCGCCCTGAACGCGACAAGGGCACACCCCGCTATAAATAACCGCATCTGCCTGCGATACATCAAACAGCATCTGGCCCGCCCCTGTGGCGGGCCTTTTTCATTCGCGGGGGCGGATGCCGTCATTATCAATTGAAGGACAGGCAGTTGTGCCATCACTGGTCGCCCTTTTGCCTTGAAGGCCGCAAGCAGCGCCGCTTTCAACCTGATGCGCCAGTATCCATCAGATAGTGATGTAGGCTTCCATCCAGATAGGTGGCAAAAAAGGCTGGCAGCAGATCACGCGATTCATAGCGGGCCGGGCTGTCCAGCGCGCGCGCCATCGCCGCCCTGTCGGGATAGGTAATCGCCAATATCAACGGGATTTCCGGGCCACCATCATCCTGCTCAACCGCAAACATGATGCGGACATCCTCTGCCCCGTCGAATTGCCGCCACAACGGGGCCAGCACCTCCTCGACATAGGTGCGCATCGCCGCCGCCTGCCCTTCGCGGACCTGCCCCTGAAAAATGGCAAGACGTGTCAGCATCGATCAGGCTCCCCGATGCGTGAAGCTGTCCCGCCGGAAGCTGTAAAGCGCCGAGGGATCAACCGCAACATTCACCACTGCCGGGCGATTGGCGGCCAGTGCCGCCTCTACCGCGCCGCCAACATCGGCCAGACTGTCGACGTGAAAACCGGCCGCGCCATATAGCTCGGCAAGCTTGTCAAAGGGTGGGCTGGATATGTCAGCACCGACATATCTGCCATTGAAGAAGTCCCTCTGATAGGCCTTTTCAGCCCCCCAGCATCCGTTGTTCATGACAATCGTCACGGTGTTGATCTGGTGATCGACCGCGGTACTCAGCTCGGACACAGTCATGCCAAAACCGCCATCACCCATCATGCTGACAACAGGCCTGTCAGGCATCGCCAGCTTTACCCCCAGCCCGGCCGCAAAGGAAAAGCCCACCAGCCCAAAATCAAGCGGTGAGAAAAGGCTGCGCGGTCCAGGCAGTGCAAACGCATCGGTTCCCTGCAGACACAAGGTTCCCGCATCAAAGGTCATCGCCACATCAGCCGGCATAACAGCGCGCAGGGCCTTGAACAGGCCAGATGGCTGGATCGGATCGCCCTCAATGGCATCGGCATCACGCGCCGCCAGAAAGGCTGTGCGCTCGGCCTTGTACGCATCAGTCCAGGCATCGGCCACTGCCCGGCGTTGGAAGCTGTCCAGCGCGGCTGTCAGCTGGCGTGCTGTTTCGGGTGCATCACCCCAGATACCAATTTCGACCGGAAAGAAGCGACCAATGGCTGTTGGCTCCAGCTCTACCTGAATGATGCTGGCATCGCGGTTGATATTGTCATAGCTGTAGAAGGTCGAATTAAAGCCGAGCCGCGTCCCAAGCGCCAGGATCACATCAGCTTCCTTGGCAAGACGTGACGCGACAGCATTGCCGCGCGGCCCCATCTGGCCTGCATTCAGCGGATGCCCAAACGGAACGGCATCACCATGCCCGGGGGACGTAATGATCGGTGCGTTCAGCGCCTCGGCAAGGGCAAGCGCCGCCGAATCTCCACAGCTGTTCTTGATGCCGCCACCTGCAAGAATGACCGGCCGTTCCGCATTGGCCAGCAGCTGGGCCGCGGCCTTGATCTGGTCAGGATGTGCGGCTGGCAGACTGTCGGGGCGATAGGATGATGGTGCCGGCCAGTCCGCAAAATCTGCCTGCGCCGCCAGAACATCACGCGGCAGGTTTACCTGCACCGGACCACGGCGCGGGGCCAGCGCGGTGCGAAAAGCCTCACGAAAAATTTCCGGTACGCGGTCGGCCGATGGCACGGTCCAGGTCTTTTTGGTAATTGGCGCAAACAGGGCCTGCTGATCAACCTCCTGAAAGGCATCGCGATACTGATGCGCAGTGGACAGCGCACCGGCAATGGACACCACCGGCGAATAGGCTGCCTTGGCCTGCGCCAGACCGGTTACCAGATTGGTCGCACCCGGGCCGTTCTGTCCGGCCAGAACAACACCGGCGCCGCCAGATGCCCGCGCATAGCCATCCGCCATATGCGTTCCTGTCCGTTCATCATGGACCCCGATGAAGGTGATGTCATCCGCATCATACAGCGCATCAAACATCTCCATTGTCGCCGATCCGATCAGACCGAATACATGGCGTGTGCCTTCTGCCCGCAAGGATTCGACAGCGGCCTGCCCGCCAGACATCCTGCCCCCGCCAAGCTTTTTGGTCCCGCCGGGCTTTTTGGTCCCGCCCGGCGTTTTAGCCTCTGACGGGGCGGTTGGCGTTTTCGTCATGTCTCCATCCTTTCACAAAAAGCAAGGATCGGCCTGGTGAAGGCTGCCGGTTCCTCGATCAATCCCAGATGCTGAAGCCGCTCGACAATCTGCACCTCGGCCCCGTCAATTTCAGTGCCGATAGACCGGCTCATCGACGGTGTACTGCCGCTGTCATGCGCGCATGTGACCACCAGCGTCGGACAGCTGATTGGCGGTTGCGGGCGCACCAGCTCGCGCACCCCGACGGCCAGCACCATTGCCGCNTCGGCATAGCTTTCAGGATCCACGATCTCGCGCCACGCGCGCACAAGCTGCATGACAGACGGCATNTCCCGCCGAAATTCTGGCGTGAACCATCGGTCNAGCGCCGCATCCATAGTTGCCATNCGCCCCTCATCGNGTACAGCAGCAGCNCGCGCCTCTACCTGTTCTTGCGCNTGCGGACCACGATCATGCGGTGAATTCANAATGATCAGCGCGGCAGCCCTGCCCGGATAATCCATGGCAAAGCGCCGGTTGATCATGCCACCAATCGAAAANCCGACGATGACAGGGNTGGCNATATCAAGGTGATCACACAGCCTTGCCAGCTGATCGGCATAGACANTCAGGCTTGCCGGGGCTGGCGGCGGCGCGCTNTCACCATGACCATAAAGATCATAGCGCAGGACACGATGACCGGCTGCCAAAGCCGGCATATGATCGTCCCACAAGCGCCGACACAGCCCAAGCCCATGGATCAGCACCATCACCGGTGCGCCGTCAGGACCGCTGATATCAAACGCCGTCCCGTCAGCAGTAAGGCCAGCTGCCGGCATGTCAGATGCCAGCAGGGTTGTCGACATCGTGTCCCATATCCTTCAGGTCCTCATAACGGTTGCCGATGCGATGATGCGGATGACCACCGACCGANGCACCAAGGGCCACCACAATCTCGTCATCTGCCGGCGCATCCGGNATATTGAGATGGATGGTCTGGTAATGCGAGCGACGCCCGGCGTCATGCTTGTCCATCAGCGGGATGACCAGTGGGCAGCCGGGCCCGCCCCGCATATTGGCAAATGCCAAATAGGTCTTGGCATTCACAGCGTTCCGAAACTGGTTGCCAAACCACAAGGTATGCGTCAGCGCCTGCGCATGCTCTACCTCGCCGCCGATCCCGACAAGTGATGCCTTGCCATAGCCTTCCAGCGCATCCCCCGTCACATCAAGGATCATCCCCGTCAGCAACTTGCCAAGCTGTTCGCCATGGCCGCGTGTTTCCGGTTTCAGATCTTCGACAAATCCGCGCCCGTGCCAGGGGTTGTGGATAATCGCGATGGCCGCCACCAACAGCGTTGGCTCTGCCAGTGGCTTGCCACCTTCTTCATGGGTGGNCTGCTGATGCATNATGGTGCGCCTGATCCGGGCTGACNTGATATGATCTCCGTAACGGATTTGCGGTATTTGNTTTGCGGTGTCTAGTTGGCGGCAGCTGCCGGCATGGGCGGTGCAGAAAAATGCGGCATCACCTTGTCGATGAACAATTCCATCGACCGGCGCTGCGNGGCCATNCCAAGGCCCATCGACGCATAATAGATAAACGCATCGGCACCGATATCGGCATACATGCCCAGCTTTTGCACGATCTGGTCCGGGGTGCCGAACATCAGATTGGTCTCCAGCGCATCTGGATCAACACGCAGGATNCCTTCCAGCTGGTCGAATGGCACGCGGTCGGGGAACCCGTTGACCACATCGCCCTTCTTCATCATCAGATTGCCGAACTGTCCCAGAACATGCGTCGTGGCATCCAGCGCGGCGCGGCGTGCGCTTTCGGTCTCATAGACAGATGTATGGCGCATCATGGCCAGCCGCCCCGTCCATTTACCGTTGGCCTTTGCNACAGAGTCATCAAGTAACCCGCGATATTTCTCGACCTCTGAAAACGGCATGGTCAGCGGCCAGCTCATGATGTTGCAGTTGTTCTCGACTGCATAGTCAAAGGTGACGGGCGAGCGCGCGNCAACCCAGATCGGCACNTCCGATTGCACGGGTTTTGGACAGGANGTNGATGCAGGAAACTGCCACAGCGCCCCGTCATGGGTAACATCACCCTGCCAGAGCTGCTGCACCAGCGGCAGCATTTCCTGCAGATACCGATAGCCTTCCTTTTGCTCAAGGCCGGGATACANGCGGTCAAATTCGCGCTGATACGCCCCCGATCCAAGGCCGAATTCCAACCGGCCGCCCGACACAAGGTCCAGCATCGCAGCTTCACCGGCAATCCTGATCGGGTGCCAATAGGCGGCATTGGCAACACCTGATCCAAGACGGATATGTTGCGTATGGCCGGCCCACCAGGTCAGAAGTTGAAACGGGTTCGGCGCAATGGTCATTTCCAGCGCGTGATGTTCCGCAGCCCAGACAATTTCGAACCCGGCCTGATCGGCCATTTTCACCATGGCGAGGGTGTGGTCACGCACCTCGTTCATATCGGTANCGGGAGACATGCGCTCCAGATTTATGGCGAGCTGGAATTTCATTTTTTGGCACTCCCTGTTCTTCCGGGAACAATTTGTTCCCNGTGCACCTTTNCGTGCACATATCCCCCGTCTCCCGTGCGCGCGGGCTGCTCACGGTCCCCTGTCGCTACCGTGGTTCAAACGGNTTGGCGANAGGGTCATCACTGAGATTCATCCACACTGTCTTGGGACGCGTATAATCATATACCGCCTGCATGCCGCTNTCCCGCCCATAGCCGGACTGCTTGCTGCCACCGAATTCGGCAATCGGCGAAATGACCCGGTAGGTATTCACCCACACAATGCCGGCACGAAGACGCCGCGCCANACGCATNGACCGGGCNGAATCACGGGTGAACAGACCGGCGGCAAGGCCATGTACTGAATGATTCGCCTGCGCGATCACGTCATCCTCGTNACTGAAACGCAACACTGCCAGAACAGGCCCGAACAATTCNGTATCGACGATCTCCATCGACGGGTCAGGNCATTCGATGATGGTAGGCTGGAAGAACAGCCCGTCCATGCCGTCAACACGGCTTCCACCGGCCANAATGCGGCCACCCTGTTCAACCGCACGCGCTACCTGCGTCTCGATGTGATCAATTTGCGCAGATGTGCATAACGGCCCCATCTGGGTGTCTTCTGCCTGCGGGTCACCAATCCGGATGCTGTTGGCAATCGCGGTCATCTTTGCCAGAAAACTGTCGGCGATGGCGTCATGCAGATACAGCCGTGATCCCGCCACACAGCTTTGCCCTGAGGCCGCGAAAATGCCGGCGACAGAACCGTTCACTGCGCTGTCGATATCGGCGTCATCAAAGACGATAAAGGGCGACTTGCCACCAAGTTCCAGCGACAGCTCGGCAAAATTCTCAGCCGTATTCCTGATCACATGCCCGGCCGATACCGGCCCACCGGTAAAAGAAACCCGCGCCACAAGGGGGTGCGATGTCAGTTCGCGGCCACACGGGTCGCCATGACCGGTGATAATATTCACCACCCCGTCAGGAATGCCCGCCGCGGCGATCAGCTTGCCAAATTCCAAAATGGGTGCCGCACTGCATTCGGACCCCTTCAGCACCACCGTATTGCCAGCTGCCAGCGCCGGACCAATCTTCACCGCAGTCAGAAACAGCTGCGAATTCCATGGCACAATGGCGGCCACCACCCCCAGCGGCTCGCGGTTGGTGAAAACAAACATGTCGGGTTTGTCGATCGGCAGGGTGCGCCCCTCGATCTTGTCGGCCGCGCCAGCATAAAAGTAGAAATACTCGGCAATATATTTTGCCTGCCAGCGCGTTTCCTTGAACATCTTGCCAGTATCACGCGTTTCGATACGCCCCAGATTCTCGGACGCGTCAGCCAGCAGATCACCGAGCCGGCGCAGGCATCTGCCGCGCTCTGTCGGGGTCATACCGGCCCATTCACCGCTGATCCCCGCCGCCTCTGCGGCGCGCACAGCACGGTCAATATCTTCTGACGTGGCCTCAGGCATGGTGGCCCAGACATCGCCGTTTGCTGGGTCCACACTGTCATAGCGCGCCCCGTCGCTGGCATCGACCCACTGGCCATCAATCAGCATCTGGTATGCCGTTACAGCTGGCATCGCACCCTCCCCTCAAGGCTGTGTCACCGCAGTTCCAGTCCAATATTCTGCACAAAAAGTTTCATTGAAATAATGAATTTTTCCGGTATTAAAAATCGAATAATCCGATATATGATTATGGTATGAAAATCAGCAACCTGCAGACCTTTCTGGCTGTAATCCAGACCGGCAGCCTGTCGCGCGCCGCCAATCGCCTGAATGTCACCCAGTCGACTGTCACAGCGCGGCTGCAGGCGCTGGAGGATTCGCTTGGCCAGCGTCTGGTCAACCGGCAGAAGTCCGGGGCAACGGCCACAGCAGCCGGGCTGCGTCTGCGCCGCTATGCCGAGGCGATGTCCGGTTTATGGGACCAGGCACGGCAGGAAGTGGCCTTGCCTGCCGATATCAGGGTGATCTGCAATCTGGGTTGTGACAGCGATTTATGGACGGCTGCCGGGGTTTATCTGTTTGATGTGCTGCGCGCCCATCAGCCCGATATCGCGATCAGCGTGTGGGAGGGCAATGCCGCAGAAACCGCCGGCTGGCTCGATTCGGGTCTTGTCGATATCGCGCTGGGATATGCCCCTTCTGCTGCCACAAGCCAGACCACGGTCCGGCTGGCAGATGAGGCACTGATACTGGTATCACCCGACCCTGACAGGCCAGTGACCTTTGATCCGGAATATGTGTTTGTTGAAGCCGGAATCGAATTTGCGCGTGAACATGCCGCGGCCTATGCCAATGCTGATACTGCCAATATCAGTTTCAACCGGGCTGAATGGGCGCTGTCATATCTGCGCAGCCATGGCGGGTCTGCCTATATCCCGCAGCGTCTTGCCGCGCCATTGCTGGACGCGCGCAGATTGTTCGTCCTTCCCGGGGCACCGGTCTTTCACCGCCCCGTCTATCTGCTTGTAAATAACGCCACAACCCGCGGATGGACATGGCTTGATGCGGCACTGGATGATGCCGGGGCGCAGATCAGCACCAGTCTTGCCGCCACCCCGGCAAAGAATGAATAGGCAGACAAGGTTGTTTCGATTAAAGCTAGTGTGTTTTCTGGCAACCCCGGAATACACAACACTTCGCAGAGGACAGGCAAGGGACAGGCCATGAACAGAAATTTCATCGCTGGCGAATGGGTCGATGGCGACAGCACAATCGAAAACCGTAACCCGTCAGACATTTCGGATCTGATCGGCACCTATGCGCAGGCCAGCGNCAGCCAGCTTGCCACCGCCCTTGAATCGGCACGTGCAGCACAGAAAATCTGGGCCAGAACAGGCCTTGAGGCCCGTCAGACAGCCTTGATGCATATCGGCAACAGCCTGATGGCGCGGGCAGATGAACTGGGCGAGCTTTTGTGCCGCGAAGAAGGCAANCCCCGTGCGGAAGGGCGCGGCGAGGTGTATCGTGCCGGACAATTCTTTACCTATTATGCAGCCGAGGTATTGCGCCAGATCGGTGACAATGCCGATTCGGTACGCCCCGACATAGAGATCGATGTGCGCCGCGATCCGGTGGGGGTAGTTGCCGTGATCAGCCCGTGGAACTTTCCGACCGCAACAGCGGTGTGGAAAATCGCGCCGGCGCTGGCATTCGGCAACGCCGTCATCTGGAAGCCGGCAAATCTGGTACCGGCTTCGGCAGTCGCGCTGACCGAAATCATTGCCGAGGCGAACCTGCCCGCTGGCCTGTTCAACCTTGTCATGGGGGCTGGCAGCAGCATTGGCGATGCGCTTGTCACCAGCCCGCATATTGACGCCATNACCTTTACCGGGTCGGTTGAAACCGGACGGCGGATTGCCGCCGGTGCCATTACCAACATGACCCGCATGCAGATGGAGATGGGATCAAAGAACGCGCTGGCGGTGATGGATGATGCCGATATCGANCTTGCCGTTGCCTGCGCTGTAAACGGGGCGTTTGGCGGCACTGGACAGAAATGTACCGCATCGTCGCGGATAATCGTGCATGACGCCGTTTATGACCAGTTTACCGACAAGATGCTGGCCGCCACCCGTGCCCTGAAGGTTGGTCACGCGCTGGAGGACGGCACGCAGATCGGGCCGGTTGTCAGTGATGGCCAGCTGGCTGAAAATCTGGATTATGTCGCGTTGGCCGGCAGTGAGGGCGGTGAAATTCTGTGCGGCGGCGAGCGGCTNNCGCTGGCGCATGATGGCTATTACATGGCCCCTTGTCTTGTTGCCGGCACACAGAATGACTGGCGGATCAACCGCGAGGAGATGTTTGCCCCGATCGCCTGTATCATCCGTGCCAGCTCGTATCAGGATGCGCTGGATATNGTCAATGACACNCCCTTCGGACTGACAGCCGGGATCATGACCACATCNCTGGCCCGCGCCAATCATTTCCGCCGCAATGCNGATACCGGATGTGTGATGGTCAATCTGCCAACTGCCGGCACTGATTATCATGTACCGTTTGGNGGCCGTGGTGACAGTTCGTATGGCCCGCGTGAACAGGGTCAGTATGCTGTCGATTTCTTCACCAGCACCAAGACCGCCTACATCGCGGTNGGNGCTGTCGACTAGGCATTGCGAGGAGGCCCGCATGCATCGCATAGACTGTCTGCAATATTGCAACTGGTCGGAAAAAATCTTCCNGCAGATGCGCGAAGGCGGTGTTGATGCCGTGCATGTGACCATCGCCTATCACGAGATATTTCGTGAAATGGTGGCGAATGTGGAACGCTGGAATGGCTGGTTTGAGCGGCATTCAGACCTGATTTTTGCAGGCCGGACAGGAGACGATGTTCGGCGGGCCCGGTCCGAGGGGCGCACCGCTATCTTTTTCGGTTTTCAGAACCCGTCGCCGATCGAGGATGATATCGGACTTGTGGAAATCTGCCACATGCTTGGCGCGCGTTTCATGCAGCTGACCTATAACAACCAGTCGCTGCTGGCCACCGGATGTTACGAGAGCGAGGATACCGGCATCACCCGCATGGGACGCGCTGTTATCGCCGAGATGAACCGGGTGGGGCTGGTCNTTGATATGAGCCATTCGGCCGAGCGTTCGACACTCGATGCCATAGACGTGTCATCCCGGCCGATTGCCATCACCCACGCCAACCCGTCATTCTGGCATCCGGCGCGCCGCAACAAGTCGGATGATGTTCTGAAAGCACTTGGCGAAAGCGGCGGAATGCTGGGCTTTTCCCTTTACCCGCATCATCTGAAGGACGGCACCAGCTGCACGCTGGACAGCTTTTGCGAGATGATCGCCCGCACCGCCGATCTGATGGGTGTCAGCCAGATCGGTATCGGGTCGGATCTGTGCCAGGATCAACCGGATTCGGTTGTTGAATGGATGCGCGTTGGCCGCTGGACCAAAGATATCGATTATGGTGAGGGCAGCGCCGCCAATGCCGGTTTTCCGCCCATGCCATCCTGGTTTCAGGATAACAGACATTTTGACGCAATCGCCGCCGGACTGCATCAGCAGGGCTTTTCACAAACCGAAGTGGCAGGCATCATGGGNGAGAACTGGTTGAACTTCTACGATGCCAGCTTCGGCCCNGCAGGGTAACGCCGCAACAGGTGGCGACTGGTGGCTGATGACTGGCAACGGACGTATGACGGATTGATGATGAACGAGACGCACATACCACATCTGCTGCACGATGCAGATCTGCCCTGTCCGCAGACAGCGTTGCGGCCGGCATCACAGGTGATGCGCCTTGCCCGCATGGGATCATTCCACCAAAGCCGGTTGAGCTTCATGCGGGTATTGCTGCGCCGCCTGAAGGATCAGGGCTGGCGCTTTGACCGCCCGGTTTTTGATATCGATGCCAACGGGGTTGGCGTTGCCACCTATCGTGCGCGCGGCCCCGAACACACATATACGCTGGTGGCATTTGCGCATCAGCTGGATGATGACAAACGGTCAGACCGGGTCATTGCCGAGGCGTGGGACGCNACCTTCACNTTATGCGATGGCGAAGCTGATGCAGATACCATCCGGCGGCTGGCTGACAATGTGCCGCGTCAGGAAGCCGGCCGGATCAGCGAGACCGAAATGGTGCTGTCCCGGGCCAACAAGTCAGTGCGTCTGTTCTCGCATGTGGTTGACCGGTTGAGCGCTGGCGAGCAGCCAGACCGGCAGATGCTGGAGTCCGTCGGTTATCTTGTCCGTACGACAGCTGTCTATGGATCAGGCAAATTCGGCGCTGCAGACCGCAGCTGCTGGGGCAACAGGCCGGAATTCACCGGATCGTTCCAGCCTGAACTTCTGGCTGTCTGGCTGATCCGCACCTTTTCGATAGATCTTGCTGAACATATGGCAGCCAGCCGCGCCCCGCAGACGGCTGTGCGCATGGACCCTGACCTGCGGCGATGCCTTGGCGTCGGCAATTCGACCGGTCTTGGCATGGCCCCGTTCCTGATCAATCATCCGCGACTGATCAATGCGTGGATAGCGGCACGCGAAACAGCGCTTGCCCGCGTACGCGCGGTCGCCGCCGCCAGTGACAGCGATATCGCGAAGCTTTGCAATCTGGCCCGCCGGGCGCGCCAGAACGCTGCCGACTGGCAGGTGGCAGACGAACGTCAGACCATCAAGATTCAGGCCCTTCAGACAGATTTTGATGCCATCCTTGCCCGCTTTGACAGCGTCACCAGCGATGATGCCTATCCCTGGGACAGCCTTTACCGCTGGGCTGAAGACAATCTGTCGCCAGAAGGTCAGGAAGCCGTCGCCTCATTGTTGTTTGAACCATATGCCACACTGGTAGACGGGCTTGCCGGATGCATGTCTGCTGATGAAACAGCGCCATACCGCATTGATGGCCGGATGGGCTGCGATACCGCGCTGGCCATTCTTGAGCGTGACTATGACTGGACAGACAGTATCGATTTTTCCAGCAACGGACCGCAGGCACGGGTCTGGTATGTCTCCGAGGAAAAGCTGGAGCCACGCCTTGGCGAACGCTTTGCCGAAGAACTGGAGCCCTATGAACAGCCGCTGAGCCCCGGCCGTGATGCCGCCCGCATGAAGCGGGACCTGCAACGCTTTGACAGCCGCCAGACGCTTGGCGCGTTTCTGCTGGCACATCCCGAACACCGCCATATGGCGCGCCGCATGCAGCTGGCAGCGCCGCTTGCCTATGCCGAGATTCGTGACAATACGATTGATGAAACGATGGTGCCGATCGATCTGCTGCGCTGCAAACTGTCTTTCTTTGGCGCGACAAAATTCGATCCACGATCTGATCGCTGGCTGCGGATCACCATGTATCAGGGTGCGCCCTTCCCGGACGAACTGGACAGCTGCGATCCCGATGATATGGTTTACCCCGAGCTGAAGGACGAAACGGCCAGACAATGAGCTGGTCGCTTGGAGAAACCGGCGCACTTGCCGTCAAGGCCGCACGCGGTGCCGGATTTGCCTGGGGGCTGGCTGAAGATGCCGGCTTTGCCGTTGTCTGGCTGCAAGCGAGGGGATTGCCGGGGGCACCCGCCCTGTGCAGCTATCTCAACTGGTATTCTGCCACGAAACACCGTCCGGATGAAAAGACAGGGCGCTGCCCCCTGCTGACCGGGGCGGCCATCAGCGACGGCGTTATTTCAGCCCCGCAGNGCGCGCAGGACGAAACCGATATCGGTCTTGTGCGCACGCCACTGCTGCTGCTGCCCTTTATCAGCAACCTTGATGGCGGGATGATTATCCTTGACGGNCTGTCGATGCAAGATGACAAGGACGCANCCTATGCCGCGCCGGCCGGNCTTTCCCATTGCCGCCTGCGCCGCCTGACTGCCCCCCCGAAACAGGCTTTGACGGTCACGCATAGCCGGCTTGAGACGGAATTTGCCTGTTGCGTCGAGACATTTGGCAGGCTGGCGCATCGGACCTACGCACCGGCCACACCGGAATCACGGCTTGCCGGTGCCGGTGCCGGGCTCACCGATAACGACTGATCAGGACCAACATCCTGACGACATGGTTCATCCGGCAAGCAGATATGTGCCGCCATTGCGAAAGCTGTGGTCGCTTTGTGATTATTCCATGCGATGGCATAACNGATAGGCTGGCAGGAGCACATATCTCGCAGGCNGGCGGTTATCCCCGGCAAAGGACGGGTGCCACACATGACCGAAAGCACGTCTTCGGCAACACGGCGCGGGGGTCGCGGTGAACGCCGTGCCATCCGAACCCGCCCCAATCATGACATGCTGCCGCATCTGACCGGCAGGCTGCCCCTGACTGCGCCGATGGATGANGNACAGATCGCGCGGATTGATGATGCCTCGCTTTCCATCCTTGAAGAGATCGGCGTTGTCTTTCGCGATGATATCGCGCTGGAAGACTGGCGGCGGGCGGGCGGCGATGTCCGCGGTGAAAGGGTGCATCTGGATNGCNCCCTCGTTCGCGAACTGATCAGCAGCATCCCGGCCACCATAACCTTGCATGCCCGCAACCCTGAAAAGACCGTTGCTGTTGGCGGGCGCAATTCGATCTTTGTGCCAATGACCGGCGCACCCTATCTGCGTGATCTTGATGATGTGCGGCGCAGTCCGACGCTGGACGATCTGGCCACCTTCCACAAGCTGTCGCATATGCTGCCGGCCATGCATTCATCAGCGCATCATATTGTCGAGCCGATGGACCATCCGGTATCACACCGGCATCTGAGGATCACCTATTCATCGATGATCCATTCCGACAAGACCTTCATGGGGATGACAACATCAGGCAAGAATGCCGAGGATGTGCTGGATATGTGCGCCATCCTGTTCGGTGCAGACTATCTTGAAACGCATCCGGTTGTGGTTGGCAACTGCAATGGCAACTCGCCGCTGGTCTGGGATGAAACTATGCTGTCGGCAATGCGGGCCTTCAAACGGCGCAATCAGCCGGTGCTGTGCTCGCCATTCGTGCTTGGCGGGGCAAACACCCCGGCATCAACCGTGGCCACGGTGGCGCAACTGAATGCCGAGGCACTGTCGGCGCTTGCCTATACACAAGTCATCCGCAAGGGCTGTCCGGCGATTTATGGGCATTACCTGTCTACCGTATCAATGCAGTCGGGCGCACCGATGGCTGGCACGCCTGAAATCAGTCTGATGAATTTCATGGTTGGGCAGATGGCGCGCCACTATAACGTGCCCTGGCGCACATCGAATACGCTTGGCGGGGCCAAGACGCTGGACGCGCAGGCCGGCTATGAATCGGCGACAACGCTGATGGCGGTTCTGATGTCGGGGGCCAACTATATCTGGCATTCCGCGGGCTGGAACGAAGCTGGCATGCATTGCTCGATGGCCAAATTCATCGTTGATGCTGAACAATGCGCGATGGGGTATCGCATGGCCGAAGGGCTGAACTGGGATGATTTCGAAGACGCCCTGTCGGCGGTGCGCGATATCGGGCCGGGCGGGCATTATCTGGGCCATAAACACACCCAGGATAATTTCCAGCAAGCATTCTTCATGCCACGCATGTTCGACAATAATTCTTATGAGCAATGGGTGGCGGACGGTGAAAAGGATGTCACCGCACGTGCACTGGCAACTGCGCGCACGCTGCTGGATTCATATGAAAAGCCGCCTCTGGATCCCGCCATTGACGAGGCGTTGCGCGATTATATCGCCCGCCGCGAGACAACCATTCCGGCGATGGATGCGTTGAATCAGGACGCCTGAACGCCGTCATGCCCGCGCTTGTGCCCACCCATATCACGGGGTACGCCGTTTTTCACCAGCATCGGCCAGCAACGCGGCAAACCGGTATATGGCATGGACAAATTTTGAATAGGGCAGCACCAGAAATAGCCCGTAAACAAGCCCCAGATGCACCGCAAGTGCCAACCCCATAAAACTAGTTTCACGCACCACCAGCAGGATGAGACCGGTGGCGCTCACCCAGAACAGCAGCCAGATAAATGCGTAATCCATGCCCAGTGATGCCACTGACTTGACCGCCGGTTCCATGCGGCGCTTTTCGCGCCACAAGCCGGCCGTTCCCCAGCACAGCATCACGCCGCCTGCCGTTCCCAGAACAACCGGCAATTCGAAATAGCCATAAGGCGCTTCGCGCCCCAGCAGATAATGATAGAGCGTCGCCGTCGAAGTGGAGGCAAAGCAGAGCATAAAGCCATAGAAGGTCAGATGATGATAGTAACGCCGCGCCATCGAGGTACGGTCATCAGCCCCTGGGCATCCACCGCCTTTGCCATCATGATCCCCGCCAAGGTTGCGCATATCGGCGCTGGCCTGCATCGCATCCACCAGTGCCGGCAGCCCGCCCCAGCGCGCGCCGGTTGCACGCCAGTAACGCCGTGCGCCGACAGCAAAGGCCAGAAGCGCAAAACTGCAGATCACCATCGGAATCCCAGCCATTACCGTATGCGGCATGATCACATAAAAGGCACCTTCACCAAGATGCACACCCCAGAACAATTCAGGCGCAATCATTGCCAGCATCAGGCCGACGGCCAGCGCCAGACTGAGGCTTGCGAGTATCGACACCATCAGGCCGTTTCGGACAAACAATCCGGCCAGCGGCCCCGGCCAGGCAAATGCCTCCCAGCTTTCGGCACGCCTGTCGGCCAGCACCTGTGGCACATTGACAGCAAATTCATGTGGCGGCGAATATTGGCAAGCATGATAGCAGGCCCCACAATGGTGGCAGAGATTGGCCAGATAGGCCGTATCCCCTTCAGTAAAAAGACGGCGACGCTCCATTGCCGGAAAGACCGCACAAAATCCCTCACAATAGCGACAGGCATTGCATATCTGCATAAGACGCGCTGTCTCTTCATGCACCGGTGTTGTGGCCAGTTCGAAAAGGTTGATGTTGGTCAAGATGTGTCTCCTGCGGTCACACGGTTCAGCCGCCGTGCCGCCTGTTCTCCGGCAATTCGCCCAAAGACGGCGCCGATGGTCATGCCGATGCCGGCCAGATATCCCTGGCCCAGAATATTGCCCGCCATGATTTCGCCGGCAGCATAGAGATTTGTTGCAGGCCGGCCGTCCTGCATCAGAATCTCAGCACGATCATTCACCTCGACACCCATATAGGTAAAGGTGATGCCCGGCCGCAGCGGGAAGGCAAAGAAGGGCGGTTTCCGGATGGGTGCCGCCCAGTTTGTCTTTTCCGGCTGCAGACCGGAGGTTGAATGGCCATCAAGGACCGACTGGTCAATCGGGCCAGGCGGGCAGGCGGCGTTAAAAGTCTCAACCGTTGCCTGCACAGCTGCCGGGACCAACCCCACCTGTTCGGCCAGCCCTTCGATGCTGGCGTCACTGATTGGTGTGAAGACCGACGGCATGAAACGTGTCACCCCGACGGAGTCCAGAATAGCATAGGCAATCTGGTCGGGTTGACCGGCCACAAGCCGCCCCCAGATGGCATAACGCTTTGGCCAGAAATCCTCGCCTTCATCATAAAAGCGCGCGCCGTCACGATTGATGACAATGCCGAAAGGCACGCCGTCAATACGGCTGGCAATGCCGCCATCATATTTTGGCGCGCGGGCATCAATGGCAACTGCATGACACTGGTCGAGTTCGCCAACCGACGCGGCCCCGCCATCCAGAAGTGACCGCAGGACTGTTCCGGTATTGTATGGTGTGCCGCGCACCAGGAAATTACGGGCCGCGCCGCCCCACCCTTCGGCGAGCCAGTCCAGATTGGCCTCAAAGCCGCCAGCGGTGGCAATGACCTTGCGCGGCGTGATGATCCGGCCATCGGCAAGCGTCACTGCCTGACAAGTGCCATCGCGCAACTCGAGATCACTGACACGCGTGTCATAGGCAAAGCTGACCTCCAGATCTTCGGCGTGGCGGCACAGGCTGTTCAGCAGGGCACGCCCACCCCCAAGAAAAAAAGCGTTGGTGCGCCCCAGATTGAGCGTACCGATCAGGGCCGGTTGAAAACGGACTCCCCTGTTGCCGAGCCAACCTGTCAATTCTGCAGATTTTTCAAGGGTCATGCGGGCCAGCGGCGCATTGGTCATGCCATGCGTCACCCGCATCAGATC
>NYTO01000053.1 GCA_002683535.1 SAR116 cluster bacterium | reverse complement strand
CGCCGTCCTTCTTCCCGGCGCACCAGCACACGCAGGTCAGTGATGCGCTGCATTCAACACCTGTCGACCCGCCGACAATGTCGGTTACCATCACGGTGAATGACAGCCCCTTTGCCGGCAAGGAAGGCAAAAAAGTCACCTCGACGATGATCCGCGAACGCCTTCTTGCCGAAACCGAAACCAATGTCGCGATTACCTTTACCGAAAGCGCCGGCAAAGATGCGTTTGAAATCGGGGGGCGTGGCGAATTGCAACTTGGTGTGCTGGTCGAAACCATGCGCCGGGAAGGCTTTGAGATGACTGTCTCGCGCCCGCGCGTGCTGGTGCGCCGCGAAGAAGGACGGCGGCTTGAACCGATCGAGGAAGTCACCATCGATGTCGATGAGGAATATGCCAGCACGGTTGTGGATGCAATGAACCGGCGCAAGGCTGAAATGCAGGATATGCGCTCGTCTGGCGCGGGCAAGACACGGCTGGTATTCTTTGCGCCATCGCGTGGTCTGATCGGTTATCCAAGCCGTTTTCTGACAGATACGCGTGGCACAGGCGTGCTGAACCGCGTGTTCCACAGCTATGCGGAATATAAGGGCGACATTCCCGGCCGCCGCAATGGCGCGCTGATTGCGTCTGAAACCGGCACAGCGGTTGCCTATGCGCTGTTCAATCTGCAGGATCGCGGCATCATGTTCATTGATCCGCAGACAGCAGTCTATCAGGGCATGATCGTAGGCGAACACAGCCGCGACAATGACCTTGAGATCAATGTGCTGAAGGGCAAGAAGCTGACCAATGTTCGTGCCGCCGGAACGGATGAGGCCGTTGCATTGACGCCGCCGCGCCGCATGTCGCTGGAAGACATGATGGCGTATATCGACAGTGACGAGCTGTTGGAGGTGACCCCGATGAGCCTGCGTCTTCGCAAGCGCTATCTTCTGGATCATGAGCGCAAGAAATTCCGTCGCCAGATTGAGGCTGAAGAGCTGGCTGCTTCAGGCGCGTGACAGCAGCAAACCGCCAAGTACAAGCAGATAGGACAGGATCGCTACGGATCCGACACTCTCTCCAAGTGCAATAAAGCCGATGATCGCGGTGATGATCGGCACCACATAGCCGTTTGTCGATGTATAGATTGCGCTTTCCCGCCGGATCAGCATGCCGCGCAAGATCATGCCGCAACCGGTGGCAACGATTCCGCTGACCAGCACCCAGAATATACCTTCCGTTGAGGGAGCAGCCGGTGGCGGTGACCACAGCACCGCCGGCACGGCTACCAGATTGCCAATCAAAAGCGCTGATGCTGTGATCGCAACCGGTGATGCTTTTGGCATTTTCTGGAACAGCACACCCCCGACGGCAATGCAGATAGCGGTCATGATACAGACAACATGCGGCACCCATAGGGACATGTCGCTGTCAGGTCGCAGTTCCGGTGCGGCCATGGTGTCAGCAGCGCCTTTTGCCCCCGACAGAACCAGAAAGATCAACCCGCCTGATGCAATGGCAAACCCGGCCCATTTGCGCGCAGATACAGGTGATCCCAGAAACATCCACGAGAGTACTAGCACTTCTATCGGGATCACCGCATAATAGATCGCGGCGGTGGCGTTGCTGAGATAGGTCAGTGTCCAGGGCAGCACGGTAAAGGGCACGGCCATACATACCGTTCCATAGATGGCAGCATAGCCCCACATCACTTTGCCCCTGACCAGTCCGATCCCGGTCACACGCACCACAATGAGCAGAAACAGCGAGGCCAGAATCACCCGAAAACCGCCAGCACTGACAGGCCCGACATCCAGTGTTGCAAGTGACGCAGACAGAAAGCCGAGAGAATACATCGTCGCCAGCACTATCAGCATGATCAGCGACAGCAGGGCCGGTTGATGCGTGTCAAGCCAGCGGATCATAAGGGGCCGCCCGCAACGCTGTTCAAATGTGGTAGGGGCATTTCANNCATCATGGCGGATACTTTCCTCATTNGTTCGCNCTATCCTAGCATGCTTTGAGCGGNACCTGTGCGCGTCTTTGGCAGGATAGCATGATCAGAAANGGATCATCTGTCCGTCACGCATGGATNNGGCAGATATCGGGTCCGCAGATATAGACGGGGAACATGTTGGCCGGCTGCCTTGCCAGTGAGGTTTGCATCGCTGTTGCGGCGCGGTCTATAGTGTTGCCANCCAANCAGCCAACCNAACAACCAACCANTCAACTGGGCTGTACCACATCATCCGNTCCNGCGATCTTGTGATCATCCGACTATGGGACCAATGGAGCGTCTTCAATGCCTGTCACTTTCTATGGACTGACATCTTGCGATACCTGCCGCGCTGCGTTGAAGGCCATTGCGGCTGCCGGTATCGATATTGACAGNAAAGATGTGCGCGCTGACGGNGTGCCCGCGGATATCCTGTCACAACTGCTTGATGCGCATGGGGCTGATGCNGTGATCAACAAGCGATCAACCACCTGGCGCGGTCTTGACGAGACAGAGCGNTCGGCCGACCCGGTGACGCTGTTGCAGGCGCACCCGGCCCTGATGAAACGACCGGTCATCCTGATGCCCGATGGCGAAAGTCATGTTGGCTGGACTCCGCAGGCAAAGGCAGCTTTGGGGCTTGACCCCTGATNGCCGGTTTTGCGACGCTGANCCGGTGTTGGATGTTGCCGGTTTTTATTTCTGGACATATACCAGCAAGCACTAGACAGGAATTCAGGTGAGATGGCCAAGACGCGCATGGCACTGGAAATGGGTATGGGCAGTTCGCTGCGCTCGGGCGATTACACCCGGGCCGCTGTGCGCGCCGTCGAGGACGCGTTATGGCGCAATTCAATCAGCTTTGCCGAGGCGTTCGGGTTTNAAAAAAGCGATATGCTNATCGATATCAGCATCGGGGTCCAAAAACCTGATCTGGTTGATNTTGCAGCNGTNAANGCGGTNCTGCCNTACGGCAATGGTGATGTTGAAATCCTTGAGGGCGGNCTCGACATTGAAAAACCGGATGGCGGCGGTGTAACCATTCTGGCGAATGCGGCCATTGTCGTGTCTTTCGATATGGAACGNGTNGATGCGATNCCAGNCCCCGCCCAAAAGCCGGATACCNAAANTGCGGGAGCAGANGAATGAAACGGCTGATCCTTGAAATGGGAACGGGCGTCGATCTTTATGGCGGTGATTACACCAAGGCCGCGTGCCGTGCGGTGCGCGATGCCATCGGCCACAGTTCGCTGTCGCTGTTCCGGTCCTGCGGATTCAGTCATCGTCACATGCAGGTCAAGGTTACAATCGGCGTGCAGGAACCGGGCAAGGTGGACGCGGATGTTGTTGCCGAACAACTGCCGCGGGGCAATCCGGTGGTTACGGTGGTGCGTGGCGGGTTGAATGTCGATGACCCGGAACAGGGCGAAACAACGGTGATTGCAGCTGCATCCGTTGAAGCATTCCTGCCGGTTGATGCGGATGCGTGGACAATCAGCGCGCCTTCTGATGACAGATAGAACNCCGANTGANGCGCTGTCAGGCGCCANGGCCGAAATCGTTGTGCCGTCGTCAGGTATCGCAACCGATATGCCGTTTTTCACGAAAACACTTGGCTTCCGGCTCGACAAGATTTTCCCGGCAGATGATCCGGCNGTTGCCGTCTTGTCGGGGCATGGTGTGCGAATTCGGCTTGATGCAACCATTGCCGGGCAGAGCCGTATTCCCGATCTGCGCCTGCTGGTGACCGACCCCGGCAGCATNGCNGGTGGTGCGGGCGAACTGACCGCACCCAACGGTATGCGGATTTTCATTGAACAGCGGGATCCGCTGCTGGTTACCCCGCCGACACAGCACAGCTATATCGTGCGGCGGCTTGCCGATGCGGCCCCATGGGTGATTGGCCGCGCCGGCATGCACTATCGTGATCTGATTCCCGACAGGCTTGGCGGCTCGATTATTGCCAGCCATATCCGCATTCCTGATGGTGGTCCGGTACCCGACATGGTGCATTATCACACAGTCGGATTTCAGCTNATTTTCTGCGTCGCTGGCTGGGTTGATCTTGTCTATGAGGATCAGGGTCCGGANTTTCGGCTGCATGCTGGCGATTGCGTGATCCAGCCACCAGAAATCAGGCATCGGGTTCTNTTCGCTTCAGAAAATATCGAGGTGGTTGAAATCGGCGTGCCAGCCGAGCATGTCACCACCATTGATCATGACATGACATTGCCAAACGGACCCGCCAACCCGGACCGGCGTTTTCAGGGCCAGCGCTTTGTGCATCATCGTGAAGCAGANGCGACATGGACAGACTGGCGTCTGCCCGGGTTTGCCGCGCGCGATACCGGTATCNGTGATGGCACCAACGGCGTGGCCGGGGTCAAGGTGGCAAAATGGCAGGGCGGTGACAGCGTGACCGCGATACATGATTGCGACATAGCTTTTGATTTTGTGATGACNGGCAGCATGANCTTGTCGGTTGAAGGTGAACCTGATTTCCAATTATCCGCCGGCGATGCCTTTGTTGTGCCGCCGGGGCGAAAGGCACATTTCCATGGATGCAGTGACGATCTGGAGTTGATGGAGGTGGCATTGCCGGCCACCTTTGCCACCCATGTGGGGCATCCTGGACAAGCATAATGCGCCCGTATGATCTGTTCCTTTATGTGGCCGTCATTTTTGGCTGGTCGACAAGCTGGTATCCGCTCAGCCTGCAGCTAGGCGCGGTCGCGCCCGAAGTCTCGCTTGTCTGGCGTTTTGCGGCTGCATCAGTCCTNATGATGGCGCTCTCGCGGTTTCGCAGGATACNGCTTCGTTATGGCCGTGATGCGCATCTTGTTTTTGCATGCCTCGGCGTGCTTTTGTTTTCGACAAATTTTGCCCTGTTCTACAATGCCAGCCTGTTTGCTGCCTCAGGCCTGCTGGCGGTCATCCTGTCAACATCATCACTGATCAACGTATTGTTGGTGGCGGTGGTCAACCGGACGGCACCGAATGGCATGCAACTGGCAGCTTCTGTCACCGGGATGCTCGGTCTGGGACTGATCTTTGCGCCTGAACTTCAGGTGTCATCGACCGTCGGGCTGGCANTGCTTTTTGGCGGGGCCGGTACGATCTGCTTTTGTGTTGGCAATCTGGTGTCAGCGGCGACGCAGAAACGCGGCATCCACGTGTTTGCCTCAACAAGCTGGGGCATGGTCTATGGCACAGCTTTCATGGTGCTTGTCTCGCTGGTACGCGGGCATGANTTCACCATTGATCCGACATTTTCCTATCTTGGCAGTCTTGCCTGGCTGGTTGTGGTCTCATCGGTGCTGGCCTTTGCCAGCTATCTCAGCCTTGTCGGGCGGATCGGGCCGGGCCGNGCTGCCTATGCCACAGTNATCTTTCCGGTGTTTGCGCTGCTGATTTCGGCGCTTTATGAAGGTTATGAATGGACATGGCTGGCACTGGCCGGTTTGGCACTTGTGATGGCTGGCAACATGATCATGATACGGGCACGCGGGTNACGCACTGNGTCTGGAGCCACCAGAATGTCAGTGATAGGAATAGCTGGTAACGGCGAGAGATGCTGCCGCCATCGCAAGCGTGGCACCAAGCGTCAGAATGTGCCGCAGTCGCATATACCATCCCGGCAAAAGACCGGCTTCCCACGCACGGTAGTCAACGCCCCAGGCGATCAAAAAGCCCGGGATCAGCGCCAGCAGCGTCAATTCGGCATCGAGCATGACCACCATCGGCCAAGCATATATTGCCGGCATNACTGACCACACAAAATACCGCTGCGGTCGTCCGTCCTGCATCGCAAGGCCCCAATGCACAGCCCCGATAAAGCTGAGAATGATGCCGCCATAGATGCCGCAGGCCATAATTGCCAGCATGTTCCAGGGCGAGACACCGCTATGCGCCACACCAGCGCACAGGAAAAACGGGATCAATCCGCCNAATCCCATCAGGTTGGCCAAATCCGGCGCTTCTGTTTTGTCCACCGGTGCATCACCGCCGGGGGGCAGATTTACACTGTCTTTGGCGTCGGGATCAGTCATTGCGGTTNCTCATGGGCTGGGNCAGTGCCAGCATCATGTGCCGGTCCGGTGTCGCGAGGTGTAGAGTCCCGCGTTGTCAGCGCCAAGGTTGCGACACCGACCAGAACGATTGCGCCGCCGACGATTTCTGAAGCAGTCATCACCTCACCAAGGAAAATCCACGGCCAGATCGGGCCAAAAACGCTTTCTACAAGCACCAGAAGACTGACTTCGGCGGCCGGCACATAGCCGGTGCCCCAGGTGACCAGTGCAATGCCAATGCCGATGGTGAAAGCACCCATGAACAGCGTCAATGCCAGATCATGGCCGGAAATGCCAACCCCATTGCCAAACAGCAAGGCCGAAACGCCAGACAGGATGATGGCAAAGATACCGCCAAGAAACGTCCCGCCAAGCACATCGGTCCTGCCGCTGCGGCGTGCCAGCACCAGCATGATGGCAAAGGTCAACGCCGATGCCAGCGCAAACATGTTGCCAGTGGTTTTGCCAAGGGTGAAACCGTCACCGATCATCAGGATTACACCAACAAGTGCCAGCGCCATTGCCGACCATGTCAGCCGATGTGGGCGTTCACCGATCCACACCCAGCCAACGATTGCAGCAAAGAATGGTGACAGGCTCAGCAACAGCAATGCCGATGCCACCGATGTCAGCAGCATCGCATAGACATAGGTTGAAAAGGCGACGGCCAGCATCACGCCCATGGCCATGTCGGTGCGATCAAGGCTTGCCAGAAAGGCCAGCGGGGCCTGCTTGCGGCGCAGACAGGCAACAAGGGCCACCATGGCGGCCAGCGTCATGGATCGATAGAACAGGATCACCATGCCATCCTCGGTTTCCAGAAGACGCATGACCAGGCCGACAAAGCTCATACAGCTTGCCCCCGTCATGATCAGCAGCATTGCGGCGTTGCGCGACATCCCGTTTACCCTGTTACCAGCTGTGACCAGCCCAAATCAGTCGTCATCATGCAACGTTCTGTAACAACCTTTGCCGGGTGAAGTCCATCAGCTTTGATGACCGGTGCCCAGACGGTATGCGTGCATGCTGCCGGTATGCAGATTTACTCTTTCGCCAGGATGCCCGGCTTGGTAGGCATGCGGCTTATAAACGCAATT
>NYTO01000052.1 GCA_002683535.1 SAR116 cluster bacterium | reverse complement strand
CGCAATCGCCATAGATCACGGCAATCTGGCGACCCCTGCGTCGCCAGATTGCCGTGATCTATGGTGATTGCGGAACAGGCGGTGAGATCGATGCCTTTGTGGAGCGCGAAGGGCTGATTCGCATTCCCGGTCCGCACTGCTATGAAATGTTCATGGGCACAGCAGAATTTGATGCCGAGATGGAAGATCAGATCGGCACTTTTTTTCTGACCGACTATATGGTCCGGCATTTTGAGCGCATTGTAATGCAGGGAATGGGCCTGCGCGCGCACCCGCAGCTTCGTGACATGTATTTTGGCAACTATACCCGCGTCCTCTATATCGCGCAGACAGATGATGAGGGTTTGAGGCAAAAGGCCCGGCGGGCAGCTGCCGAGCTGGGGTTGGCCTATGAATACCGGTTCACCGGATATGGCGCGTTTCCCGAATTTATTGCAAACGCAGTCGCCGCAAACCCATCGCAGACGCAACGGCAAACACAACGGAGATAAGGATGGCACAGCTGATTACTTTATATTGGCGTGATATTCCCGCCCAGGTCATCGCTGAACGTGGCCGTGGCCGCAAGCGCGAGCAGGCGAAGATTGAATTGTCACGGCGTTTTGCCATCGCCATTGATGCCGCCGCCATGCGCGACGGCGCGGAATCGACAGATGACTATCTGGCAGAATGGCGTCGGGGCGATCCGGTCGATTGTGGAGAGGATCTGGATAGCGCGGCGGCGGCCAGGGCGGCTGAGCTGGAAGAAGACTACCCGGCAGACCGGGTGCGCCGGCTTGTCGAGAATGGTGGCAACAATCCCGATTGACCGGTCAGACGGGGGCATGTCGCAATCGGAAGATAGTGGGGCGTTGGCAAGCCATCGTCAGCGAGTTGAAATCGCCATTCTTCCGGCCTGCAAAGCATGCAGACACGCAGCATCAATTCGAATTTCAGGTCCAATGATTTCTGAGCGGAGTGAAGGATGGCCAGTACTATCGAGATGATCAGCAAGGCAGCTGCCGACTGGTCCATCGAAGTCACACCGACAGGTGCCACGAAGATTGAGAGTTTTCGTGACTGCCTTTCACCGGGCACCACGGTCAATGTGACGTTCCTGCCGGGAACCGACCCGGCCGAAACGATTGCTGTTGCTGAACGCCTGCATAATGACGGCATGCGGCCAGTGCCGCATCTGGCGGCCCGTTCCTTGCGCGATGCCGACCAGCTGGATGAATTGCTGGCGGCGTTTACCAGCCGCTGCGGTGTCGAAGAGGTCTTGTGTATCGGCGGCGGTGTCGACAAGCCTGTCGGGGCGTTTGATGCCACGATTCAGGTTCTGGAAACTGGCCTGATACAGAAACATGGAATTCGCTCGGTTGGTGTCGCCGGCCACCCTGAAGGCAGCCCTGATATCACTGATGAGGAAATTGCCGCGGCTCTGGCAGCAAAGAATGCGCTGGCCGCTCGTGATGGTCTGAACCTCTATATCGAAACGCAGTTCTGTTTTGAGGCAGATATCGTTCTGGACTGGGAACGCCGTGTCAGGGCTGCAGGCAATACGCTGCCGATCCGCATCGGCATTCCGGGACCGGCGACGATCAAGACGCTGTTCCGGTTTGCCCAAATTTCCGGTATCGGCCCGTCGATGCGTTTTGTCGCCAAACAGGCAAAGAACGTGGCCAAATTGATGACGGTGCAGTCACCGCATATGCTGATCACCGGATTGGCCGAGGGCATGGCAGCTGATGATGCCTGTCTGATCCGGCATTTTCATTATTATCCATTTGGGGGATTTGCCCGCACTGCTGCCTATGCTGGTGGCGTTGCTGAGGGCAATATCGAACTCCTGCCAAAAGGCGGGTTTGACGTGATTGCCAACTGAACCGACGACTGAGCCACTTAAGGCATCGCCGCAATCGCAGAAGGAGCGAATTCATGACCAGAACCTTAGTTTCGTCGGACAAACAGGAACTCATTATCGGATTTGACGCCCCCTTTTGCGTTATCGGTGAGCGGATTAATCCGACTGGACGCAAGCTGCTTGCCGCTGAAATGGCGGAAGGCAACTATGAGCGGGTCATTTCAGATGCTGTGGCTCAGGTCGAGGCCGGTGCCACCATGCTGGATGTGAATGCAGGCATTCCGATGGCGGATGAACCTGCGATCCTGGCCGAGTCAATCAAGCTGGTGCAGGATACGGTTTCGGTGCCGCTGGCCATTGACAGTTCGATCGTTGCGGCGCTGGAAGCTGGTCTGGCCGTCTATAAGGGCAAACCGCTGGTGAATTCGGTGACGGGTGAAGAGGAACGCCTTGAAGTGGTTCTGCCGCTGGTCAAGAAATACAATGCCGCTGTGGTTGCCATTTCGAATGACGAGACAGGCATTTCCGAGGACCCGAATGTCCGCTACGAGGTTGCCAAAAAGATTGTCGAGCGGGCTGAGGATTACGGCATTCCGCGTGAGGATGTTGTTGTTGATCCGCTGATCATGCCGGTTGGTGCCATCAATCTTGCCGGACGGTCGGCGCTGGACCTGATCATCCGGCTTCGCACCGAACTGAAGGTAAACACAACCTGCGGGGCATCGAACATTTCGTTTGGACTGCCGAACCGGCATGGCATGAACGCAGCCTTTCTGTCGATGGCGGCAGGTGCCGGCATGACATCAGCCATCATGAACCCGCTTCACGCTGAAGAAATGACCGGGATCATGGGCGCAAACGTGATGAACGGGCATGACCCGGAATGCCGCAACTGGATCAAGCGGTTTCGTGAACCGGCAGCTGTTGGCGAGGGTGGGCGTGAACGTCGCCAGACGCGTCGTCGGCGCAGCGCCTGACCGGGCAAGGCGAAGGCCGTGAGCGACACCGGATCAGATATCAAAATCGTCTTTACGCCGTCTGGCCGGCAAGGGGTTGTGCCGGCTGGTACAACGGTGTTGCAAGCGGCGCGGACGCTTGGTGTCGATATTGATTCGGTTTGTGGCGGGCGGGCGTTGTGTGGACGCTGCCAGATTGATGTGGGGCGCGGCGAATTTGCCAAGCACGGGATTACCTCGGGTGATGACAGCCTGTGCGGTGTGACCGCTGTCGAAACCCGTTATGCCGACAAAAAGGGGCTTGCTGTCGGCAGGCGACTGTCTTGCCAGTCGACATTGCAGGCCGATGTGGTCATCGATGTGCCGCCGGAAAGCCAGGTTCACAACCAGCTTGTCCGCAAGGCCGCTGACGATCGGCAGATCGAGATGGACCCGATCATCAGGCTCTGTCTTGTCGAGGTGCGTGAGCCCGATATGCATGAACCGTCAGGCGATTTCCGCCGCCTTGTCGAGGCATTGCAGGTGCAGTGGCCGGATCGGGTCAGCGGCGATATCACCTGTGATCTTCATATTCTGCAATCACTGCAACCGGTGCTGCGCGCCGGTGACTGGCAGGTCACGGTGGCGTTGCGTGATGGTCATCAGATTATCGGTATCTGGCCGGGTCTGAAGGAACAGGTGGCCGGTGTGGCGATTGATGTGGGGTCGACAACCATGTCAGCGCATCTGTGTGACATGGTGACAGGCGATGTGCTGGCATCGACCGGCGCGATGAATCCGCAAATTCGCTTTGGTGAGGATCTGATGAGCCGTGTGTCTTACGGCATCATGAATCCGGGCGGGCATCTGGAAATGACCGGCGCGGTCATTGAAGGGTTGCAGAAACTGATCTCCGGTGCGGCTGAACAGGCTGGGCTTGCTGCTGATGATGTCGTCGAGATTGTGCTGGTCGGCAATCCGGTGATGCATCACCTTCTTCTGGGCATTGATCCGGTGGAACTTGGTGGCGCGCCGTTCGCGCTGGCCGTTGATACATCGATCGAATTGCGTGCAAGCGAGATCGGGCTGGATGTGAACAAGGGTGCCCGTGTCTATGTTCTGCCTTGTATCGCCGGGCATGTCGGTGCGGATGCAGCCGGCGTTGTGCTGGCTGAGGCCCCGCAGAAAGACGAGGTGAATACGCTTGTTGTGGATGTTGGCACCAATGCCGAAATTGTGGTCGGCAACAGCCAGCGGATGCTTGCCGCGTCATCGCCGACAGGTCCGGCCTTTGAAGGGGCACAAATTTCATCAGGCCAGCGTGCCGCGCCGGGCGCGATTGAACGGATCCGTATCGACAAGGATACGCTGGAGCCGCGCTTTCGGGTGATCGGCGTCGAGGAATGGTCGGATGAGGATGGCTTTGATGCGGCGGTGAAGTCCACTGGCATCACCGGCATTTGCGGGTCCGGCATTATCGAGGTGCTGGCCGAGATGTATATCACCGGCATTCTGTCGACCGACGGGGTGATCGATGGCGCGGTGGTGGCACGCTCGCCGCGGATCGAGCAGGATGGCCGCACATTCTCCTACCGTATTTCTGACAATGTTGTGGTCACGCAGAATGATGTCCGTGCTATCCAGCTGGCAAAGGCGGCGCTGCATGCCGGGTTCCGTCTGCTGATGGACAAGATGGGGTTGAAGCAGGTGGACAGGGTGGTGCTGGCCGGCGCGTTCGGCACCCATATCGACCCAAAATATGCGATGGTTCTTGGCATGATTCCGGACTGCGAGCTGGAGAATGTTCGGGCCGCTGGCAATTCTGCCGGAACCGGCGCGCGAATGGCGCTGCTGAACAAGGGTGCGCGGCGCGAGATCGAGGCGGTCGTTCGCGATATTGAGAAGATCGAGACGGCGGTAGAAGCCTCGTTCCAGGATCAATTCATCAAGGCGATGGCGATCCCGCACAAAAGTGAGCCGTATGAAAAGCTGTCTGCTGTGGTCGAACTGCCTGAACGCGTTCTGACACCTGATGAAGCCCCGGCGATTGAAAGCGGCAGACGCCGCGGCGGTCGCCGCCGCAAGGGGTAAGCCGAATACGTCGCCAGCTGGTCCGTTTCCCAGCTAGCCCTTTTCCATGCCGAGTTCAGCCAGCCTTGCTGCAGCTGCTTTTGCGCGTCGCCAGCTCGAAACAGCTATCCAGACCATGCCGCCAAGCGTGAGGATATAACAGGGCCATATAAATCCGCCATATCCGCCCATCTCAAGAAAAACGCTCATGCCCCGCCCTCGCGCGCCATGTTGCGGATATGCAGCGCCGCGATGCGCCGTTCGGCCAGCATCGCCTGCATCCGCAGGATGACCACTATTGCGAAAAACAGATGCATGCCGGCAAGCATCAACAGCAGTGGGGTCAGCATTGCCGGATCAATGGACACGCCGCCACTTCGCAGCAGGCTTGCCGGTTGGTGAAGTGTGTTCCACCAGTCGACTGAAAATTTTACAATCGGCACATTGATCAACCCGACAAGTGCCAGAATGGCGGCCGGACGGCTGCCACGCTCGGCTGTATCAAACGCATTCGCCAGCGCGATCACGGCAACATAAAAGAAAAGCAGGATCAGCATGGATGTCAGCCGGGCATCCCATACCCACCACGCACCCCACATCGGCTTGCCCCACAGCGCGCCGGTCACCAGGGTCAGGAAAGCGAACATTGCGCCCACCGGTGCCATTGCCCGCAAGGCAATATCGGCAAGCGGGTGCCGCCACACGATATAAAACAGCCCGCAGGCCCCCATTGCCACATAGCCAAGACTGGCCAGCCAGGCAGCAGGCACATGGACATACATGATGCGCACCGTATCGCCTTGCTGATAGTCAGGCGGTGAGGCCAGCAGCCCATAATAGAGACCAGCCAGAATCAGCAGGGCAGACAGCACCGAAAGCGGCGCAACCAGCAATCTGGCAAGGCGCATGAAGCGGGTCGGATTTGCAAGATAGTCAAACATCGTTTTCCATATGGTGTGGCCCAGCAAAAACGCCAGTCACAAAAACACCAGTCGTAAAAATGCCTGTCGTAAAAATGCCAGTCGCAAATATGCTGGCAGGCATGTCTGGCGGATCGCCCGCGGGCGGTGTAACAGCGTGCCGATTCATGAGGATTCCGCCTCCGCTTCGGCAAGGGCTGCAGCTGCCGCCACCGGTACGATGGCCAGCAATACAGCTGTCACCGCCATCAGCAGCAACAGATGCGGCGTCATGATGCCGTTGCCAACCGGGCCATTGCCAACCGGGCCGTTGCTGATGGGTGAAGAGGCCAATGTTCCAAAAATCAGTATCGGCACAGCCAGCGGCAAGACCAGAATGGCCATCAATCCGCCGCTGTTGCGCGCNCCTTCGCCGAGCGCGGCCGCCAGCACGCCAAGCAGCGTCAATGCCAGCGTGCCAATGCCAAGTGCCAGCATCAGTGGTGCCAGCCTTGTCATATCCACATACAGCATGACAGCCATCAGTGGTGCTGCNATCAGCATTGGTAACGCGCTGACAAGCCAGTGGGTGATCACCTTCGACAAGGCATAAAGGGGCAGGGGCAGGGGCGACAGCGCCACCTGGTCAATCCAGCCGCAACGCACATCATCTGCAAAAATGCGCGGGAAACCGGCAAGGCTGGCCAGCAATGCGGCAATCCAGATCACAGGCANTGCCACCGGTTGCAGGCGCGCCGGATCAGGGCCAATGGCCAGCGGGAAAAGCGTGATGATAATCAGGAAAAAAGCCAGCATGACGGCGGCATCGCCGCGCCCGGCCCACATCAACGCCAGATCGCGCCGTATCTGTGCTGCCAGATTGTTCATTGCGGGTCTGCCAGCACAAGATCGCTGCCTTCATGTGTGGCCGCCAGCGGCAGATGCGTTGCTGCTATCACCATGCCGCCGCCATCCAGATGACGCGAGATCAGATCATCAAGGCGTGTTGANGCCGAACTGTCGAGGCCGGCGCTTGGTTCGTCCAGCAGCCATAACGCATTCGGCGGGCCAAGCAGCAGGCGGGCCAGCGCCAGCCGTCGCCGTTGCCCGCGAGACAGCTGACGGGCCGGTATATCGGCAAATCCGGTCGCCGACATCATCTCCAGCGAGGCGGAGATATGNTCAGCTGTTGCACCAAATCCGTTCAGGCGCGCCCAGTCGGACAGGTTGTCGCGTCCGCTGCGGGCCGATGCCAACGCATCTGCATGACCGATGAACAGCCGCGGTGCCTGACAGAGGATCGTCCCTGCCGCAGGTCGTAATCTGCCGGCGATGACGCGCAGCAAAGTTGATTTGCCAGANCCGTTCGGTCCGCGCAGACGGGTGATCTGCCCCGCCGACATGCTGTGCGACAGGCCGCGTTGCAGAACGCGCATGCCGCGCNNCAGCNCAACGCCGTCAAGCTGCAGCGTANTCATGGTACCGATGCCCCCGGTATTTAACGATGACGAGGCAGCATGTGTGGACGGATCANTCATGTGCCGGTTTTAACCGCGAAGCATGCATCCGGTCCAGCAGCGAGTTTGACGCGGTTTGTCGCAAAATTACTTTTAGTGACGATTGCAGTTGTGTCTTGGGTGGACGCTGGCGTTCATTTTTTGCGTGAGGAGCGCCGTAGCGACAAGACTGGTGGCCGTGCCTCTGGCGAGGCGGCCAATTTCATCCCTTGATCATTTCAAACTGGAAAAACTGGCGGTTGGCGGTTATATAAACAGGGACCGTCGCGAGGCACTCCTCAGACTGGCCGGCCCGATCACCGGGTCCACAATTCCACATAGATTGGCAGGCGTTGGCTGCAATGCGCCACGAGTTCTGTCATTCCGGCGACGTTGCTGTCACGGCCATGCGGCCTGACAACCGCCAGCCTTACAACAGCCAGCCTGTCACGGCAGGGTAAATGCACGGCGCCAACAACAGACCATCGTGGGGGACGAGATGTCTTTGTATAAAACGTATCTGGAAGAGATCGAAAGCCGCAAGGAACAAGGGCTGAAGCCAAAGCCGATTGATCATGGCGGGCTGGTTGCCGAGCTGATCGCGCAGATCAGGGATGCCGGNCATGAACACCGTGCTGCCTCGCTTGATTTTCTGATCTANAACACGCTTCCNGGCACCACCAGCGCGGCTGGNGTGAAGGCCGGCTTCCTGAAAGAGATCATTCTTGGCCAGGTTGATGTGCCAGAAATTANATCCANNTTNGCCTTTGAGCTGTTGTCACACATGAAGGGCGGCCCGTCGATCGAGGTGCTGCTTGATCTGGCGCTGGGTGATGATGCTGCCATTGCGGCCGAGGCNGGCGAGGTGCTGAAAACACAGGTCTTCCTGTATGAAGCGGACAAGGAACGGCTGACAAAGGCGCTTGCCGCTGGCAACAAGGTGGCGCGGGNCNTTCTGGAAAGCTATGCCGACGCTGAATTTTTCACCCGTCTTCCCGNTATTGATGAAGAGATCAAGATNGTCACCTATGTTGCGGCTGANGGTGATATTTCCACCGACCTGCTGTCGCCCGGCAATCAGGCGCATTCGCGCTCGGACCGTGAACTGCATGGCAAATGCATGATGACCGAAGCCGCCCAGGCCGAAATCAATGCGCTGAAGCTGCAGCATNCTGACAANCAGGTCATGCTGATCGCCGANAAAGGCACCATGGGGGTCGGGTCATCGCGCATGTCAGGCGTCAATAACGTGGCGCTGTGGACCGGCAGGCAGGCCAGCAAATATGTGCCGTTCGTGAATATCGCGCCGATTGTCGGCGGCACGAATGGCATATCACCGATCTTTCAGGTCACGGTCGGGGTAACCGGCGGTGTCGGGCTGGATCTGAAAAACTGGGTCAAGAAGCTGGATGCCGATGGCAATCCCATCCTGAACAATGATGACAATCCCGTTCTGGAACAGACATATTCGGTGGCCACCGGCACCGTGCTGACAATCAATACCAAGCACAAGAAGCTGTATGATGAGGCTGGCGACGAAGAGCTGGTCGATATATCGGCTGCCTTCACCCCGCAAAAACTGGAATTCATCCGTGCTGGCGGGTCCTATGCCATTGTGTTTGGCAAGATGCTGCAGACATTTGCCTGCGAGACGCTGGGCGTGCCGCTGAAATCTGCCTTTGCGCCGTCAAAGGAAGTTTCGGTGAAGGGACAGGGGCTGACAGCGGTTGAGAAAATCTTCAACGCCAATGCCGTTGGTGTAACGCCGGGTACCGTGCTGCATGCCGGTTCCGATGCGCGGGTGCGCGTCAATATCGTCGGATCGCAGGATACAACTGGCCTGATGACCTCGCAGGAACTCGAGGCGATGGCCGCGACGGTGATTTCGCCGAAGGTCGATGGTGCCTATCAGTCTGGCTGTCACACCGCCTCGGTCTGGGATTTCAAGGCAGCTGAAAACACGCCGAAACTGATGAAATTCATGCATGATTTCGGGCTGATCACAGGCCGCGATCCAAAGGACCAGTATCACCCGATGACCGATGTCATCCACAAGGTTCTGAACGATATTACGGTGGATGACTGGGCGATCATCATCGGCGGTGATTCGCATACCCGCATGTCCAAGGGTGTGGCGTTTGGTGCAGATTCGGGAACGGTTGCGCTGGCGCTTGCCACNGGTGAGGCGTCGATGCCGATTCCGGAATCGGTCAAGGTGACCTTCAAGGGCACAATGGCCGNCCATATGGATTTCCGTGATGTTGTTCATGCCACCCAGTCACAGATGCTGAAGCAGTTTGGTGACAACGTGTTTCAGGGCCGCATCATCGAGGTGCATATCGGCACATTGCTGGCCGATCAGGCGTTCACCTTCACCGACTGGACNGCCGAGATGAAGGCCAAGGCATCGATCTGCATTTCCGAAGATGACACGCTGATTGAATCGNTGGAAATTGCCAAGCACCGCATCCAGATCATGATCGACAAGGGCATGGAAAATGATGATCTGATGCTGCATCGCCTGATTGGCATTGCNGACAAGCGCATTGCCGAAATCAGNTCGGGTGAAAGACCGGCGCTGGCCCCCGATGCCAATGCCAGCTATGCCGCCGAGGTGGTTGTTGACCTTGACCAGATCGAAGAGCCGATGATCGCCGATCCGGACGTGAACAATGCTGATGTCTCGAAGCGGTACACGCATGATACCATCCGGCCGATTTCCTTCTATGGGGCGGAAAAGAAGGTCGATCTGGGTTTTGTCGGGTCCTGCATGGTGCATAAGGGCGATGTGAAGATTGTCGCGCAGATGCTGCGCAATCTGGAAAAGAATGCCGGCAAGGTGTCCTTCANGGCGCCGCTGGTGCTGGCGGCCCCCACCTACAACATCATCGACGANTTGAAGNCCGAGGGTGACTGGGACATTCTGCAGAAATATTCGGGTTTTGAATTCGATGATGCAAAGCCGAAGACCGAGGCCCGCACCGAATATGAGAACATCCTGTATCTGGAACGCCCGGGATGCAATCTGTGCATGGGCAATCAGGAAAAGGCCGCCAGGGGTGATACCGTGCTGGCCACCTCGACACGGTTGTTCAAAGGGCGTGTTGTCGAGGATTCGGATGAAAAGGCCGGTGAATCGCTGCTCGCCTCAACACCGGTTGTGGTGCTGTCGGCCATTCTGGGCCGCACACCGACACTGGATGAATACAAGACGGCGGTTGAAGGCATCAACCTGACGCGGTTCGCCCCGCCGCTGGCNAAACNCGGCACCACCCAGTCCGCACATTTCTAGTGGTGGTGCTTCTGCAGCGAAGATGTTTTGGTAGAGCTTGGAAGACGACAACATAGTCTGCCGTGNGTCTTTGGCTGTTGAGAATTGCCNGTGTCAAAATCAGCTCAGATTTCACCCCGCTGTGCGGCGGCGATGCGCTGTGCGGCGGTGTTCAGATAGGGCTCGGAGATATCGATGCCGACCCAGTCGACGCCACGTTCGGTGGCCACCATGCCGGTGGTGCCGCTGCCCACAAACGGGTCCAGAACCGGGCCGTCGCCAATCGCTGTCAGGCAGTTCTGGACAAGTTCGGGCGGGAAGGGTGCCGGATGCGGGGTGTTCATCTGCTGGCTGNTCCGCCAGACACACCCCAACCGGTTGGCCCCGGGTGCCAGCACAAAATCAGGCTTGGCGATCATGTAGATCACCTCGTAATTCGGCAGAAAATAACCGGGATTGAAATTGATCCCGCCAGACCGGTGCCAGATAATGATCTGGCGCACCGGAAAGCCGGCCAGGATATCCTGACGGTCCTGCAAAAGCCCCTTTTGNACGCGCCATTTGTGATTGTAGAANATCANCCCGTCCGGGCGCAGCANACGCATCATCTGGTCAAGGCAGTCGCGCTGCCAGCGGACATAGGTGTCATGCGGCATCGAATCCATGTGGGTGGAATAGCCTTTGAGCAAGGCGGCATTTTCCCACTTCCCGCCGCGCCCGTCATGCAGGCCGTTGCCTGAACTGTTGCGCAAATTATAGGGCGGTGAGGTAATGATGCCGCGAAAACTGGCAGCTGGAAAGCGGGTCATGATGTCCAAACAGTCACCTTGCAGAAGCGCGCCATTGGCCGGGCGGCCNGGTGCCTTGAACAAGGCGTGCAGATGATCGGTTACTGGTGCCAGGATATTGGCAANGGACACAGGCTAACCCNNGGAGTTTCCCGGAAAATCCGGTAGTCAGGTCATAGCGCATTGAAGTTAACAAATCGTTACACATCCGGCGATTCCGGGTAATCAGTGCAACAGGGTCAGGCTGTTGCACACCGTCAGCGATCTGTCAGCAGACTGGTAATGATCTGGTGGTGAAGTGGTGAAGGAATGTCACCAGATTGCCTCCTGACTATCAGCCGGCTTCAGGGGATGCGGGAAAAGGCGCCCGACATTCGAATCCCGGATGCGCTGGAAAGCGAAAGAGGGTATCTTGCCTTGTCTGTTATCTTTTCTCCGGTAAAGCCTCATGCCTGCGTCACCACCATCAGCGCCGCACAGCGCGGTTCGCAACATCCATGCGGCGGGGGCCGGGGTGACGGTTGTTCTTGGCCCGACCAATACCGGCAAGACGCATCTGGCACTTGAACGGATGACCGGCTACAGTTCGGGCATGATCGGTTTCCCGCTGCGCCTGTTGGCGCGCGAGAATTACGACAGGCTGGTGGCGCGGCTTGGGGCCGGCAAGGTGGGGCTGATCACCGGTGAAGAGCGTATTCTGCCGGCCAGCGCGCGCTATCTGTGCTGTACCGTTGAATCGATGCCGATGCAGGGCGGGGTTGATGCGCTGTCTATCGGGCATGGGGATATTGCCAATCGCGGCTTTGAATTCATCGCTGTCGATGAGGTGCAGCTGGCGGGAGACCGCGAGCGCGGCCATGTGTTCACCGACCGCATTCTGCATGCGCGCGGTCTGTTCGAGACGATGTTCATGGGGGCTGAAACAGCAGGGCCCTTGCTGCGCGCCATGCTTCCTGAAGCCCGGTTTGAAACGCGACGGCGTCTGTCACAGCTGAGCTATGCCGGATCAAGGAAGCTGACCCGTCTGCCACGTCGCAGCGCCATTGTGGCTTTTGGTGTGGCAGATGTTTATCAGATCGCCGAATTTGTGCGACGTCAGCGGGGCGGGGCCGCGGTGGTGATGGGTCGCCTCAGTCCGCGTACCCGCAACGCGCAGGTGGAACTCTACCAGAATGGTGACGTTGATTTTCTGGTTGCGACGGATGCAATCGGGATGGGGTTGAACCTTGACTTGAACCATGTGGCGCTGGCGGCAGATATGAAGTTCGATGGTCGCCAGACGCGTCGCCTGACAGCCGCTGAAACAGCGCAGATTGCCGGCCGGGCGGGTCGGCATACGAATGACGGGACCTTCGGGGTAACCGATGGCTGCGAACCGCCGGAGCAGGAGATGATCGAGGCGATCGAGCAGCATAAATTTCAGCCATTGCGCAATTTCTGGTGGCGGTCGCGCAACCTCGATTTCTCGTCGGTCGCTATGCTGCAGGAATCGCTGGAGGCACCACCACCTCTGCCCTTTCTGTTTCGCAAGGCCGATGCGCTGGACCACCGCGCCCTGATCACCCTTGCAGAACGCAATGACGTGCAGGGCATGCTGGGAGATGCGGCACAGGTGCGCCTGTTGTGGGATGTTGCCTGCATTCCTGATTTTCGGCAGAGCCTGAATGACGATCATTACGACCTGCTGGCCGGGCTGTTCATGTCGCTGGCGCGGGACGGGCAGCTTGGCAATGATATGGTGGCGCGGGCGATGGACCAGCTCAATCGCCTTGATGGTGATATCGATACATTGATGACCCGCCTTGCCTATATTCGCACATGGACCTATGTCACACACCGTGCGGACTGGACAGACAACCCCGCGCAGTGGCAGGATCGTGCGCGCTCGGTCGAGGACCGGCTGTCTGACAGTCTTCATGAACGTCTGTCGGAACGCTTTATCGACCGCCGGGCCGCGCATTTAAGTCGCAAGTTGAAGGAAACAAAAAATCTGATGGCGTCGGTTAAGAATGACGGGACTGTACTCGTCGAGGGTGAAGAAGTGGGTGTCCTTGAGGGGTTCGTTTTCCGCCCAACCCTGAATGAAGGTGATGAAAAAGCCACAATACTGGCTGCGGCGCGCCGGGGACTGCCCGAGGAGATCGAAAACCGTGTGCGGGCGTTCGCGGCATCGGCGACACCGGCCTTCAAGCTGGATGAGAATGGCGTGATCTCCTGGCGCGAAGCCGAGGTGGCGCGCCTTTTGAAGGGCAACACGCTGTATGCGCCGCGCCCGGAATTGATCCCCAGTGATCTGTTGTCAATCGACCAGACACAGCGGATGACTGGCCGGTTGTCGGAATTCGTTGCGGAACATGTGCGCGATGTGCTGGGGCGTCTGGTTGTGCTGGAGAATGCTGAAACCGCGCCGCTGCCTGAACGCAAACCCGCCCGCCCGCAACCGTCACAACCGCCATCAGCTGAGGCGTCACCAGACAAAGAAAAATCGGCCGCTGATGATCCGACTGGAAATGATCGGACTGGAAATGATCCGGCCGGAAATGATCCAGCCGGGACTGACTTGGCGGGTCCGACAAAGGACGAAATTGCCGCGACACCGCCGGTTGAGCAGCCAGACATCGTTGATCAGCCTGAGGCAGGGTCGAAAGATGATGGCCCGGAACCCTTGAGCGGACAGGCACGAGGCCTGGCCTTTATGCTGTTTGAAGGGCTTGGCACCATTCCATCAGCAGCGGCATCACAGCAGGTGCGCGGTCTTGCCGAGGCAGACAGGCCGCGTCTTGCACGTCTTGGGCTGCGCCTTGGCGTTGAGTCAATCTACCTGCCGGACATGTTGAAGCCTGCCCAGATCAGCCTTCGTGCGCTGCTTTGGAATCTGCAGTATAGCGAGATTGGTGCCTTTCATGCGCCGCCCCCTGCGGGCCGGGTGACAATCGACTGCCCTGATGGTGTGCCTGACGCTTTCTGGCTGGCGGTTGGTTATCGCCGTCTTGGTGGACGGGTGATGCGCGTGGATATGGTTGAGCGTGTCGCACAAATTGTCCGGACAGCTGCCCGCGAGGGGCAGTTTCGTATCAGCGAAGACATGTTGTCACTTGCAGGTGCAACGCGTGAACAGATGGCAGCCATGCTGCTGGACATGAATTGCAAGATTGTTGGCGAAGAGCCTGACGAAGATCCCGAACGCCCGCCAATCCAGATTTTTGAGCGGATGAAACGCCAGCGTCAGGGCAACCGCCCGCCACGCGACGGCAAAGAGCAGGATGGCCGGTCGCGCAAGGATGGCAGACGCCATGCTGGCAATGGCAAGGGCAATGGCAGCAATAAAAATAAAGGCGGCAAGGGGTCATCTGGCAAGGGGTCATCCGGCAGGGGCGGCGGTGGTGGATCTGCTGGCGGCGGATCTGCTGGCGGCGGTCCAAAGAGCCGTGAACCGGATCCGGATTCACCTTTTGCTGTTCTGGCAGGGTTGAAGCTGAAATCGTGAGTGAAGAGGCGCGTACGCTGCGGCTGGACAAATGGTTGTGGTATGCGCGGTTCTTCAAGACCCGTGCCAATGCAACCCGCGCTATTGCCAGTGGCCGTTTCCGTCTTGATGGCGAGGTGATGAGCAAGCCGCATCGCGCCGCGGTGCCGGGTCAGGTGTTGACGTTCCTCCAGGGTGACCGGGTTCGGGTGATCAGGATCGTGGCGCTCGGCACGAGGCGGGGGCCAGCCACTGAAGCAATTGACCTTTATGAAGACCTGTCGCCGCCAGTGGAAACACGTCGCGAGACAGGTGCCGCTGCACGCGAATTTGAAAGTCGTGATGCCGGCGCGGGTCGGCCGACAAAACGGGACAGGCGGGCAACACAACAGCTGAAAGATACCTTGTGAGACACGCTGTCTGACGAAGACATGCCGGTGATGATGGCCTGCATCACAGTTTTTGTGATTGAACTTTCGGGTCTTGTGATTGAACTTTCGGGTCCGGTGATTGAACTTTCAGGCAGGCTTGCTATCTAGGGCGGATAACAGAAAAGGATATAGTGAAATGCTTGGCAATCTGGGTGCATGGATTCGTGATTTTACCGAGGACACATCTGCAGCCCCGCCTGATGATGGTGACTGGGCGCGCACCCTTGCCGGTCTGCTGGTTGAGGCCGCAATGGCCGATGGCAGTCTGGATGATGACGAGAAAGTCCAGATTTCTGCTGCATTGCAGGCCGATTTGCACATGAGCGCCAGTGATGTGGAATCGATCATTGATTCGGCTGTTGCGGCGCAGGACAGCCGCATAGAAATTCACGGGCTGACCCGGTCCATCCGTTCGGAGACCGATGCGCAAGACCGTATTGCGATTATGGAAATGGCGTGGATGGTGGTGCTGGCAGACGGGGAATTGCACGAATATGAGGCGCAACTCATGCGGCGTCTTGCCGGACTTCTATATGTCGAGGACATCGATTCAGGACGCGCACAGAAACGGGCGCGGGCGCGTCTAGATGCCCGCTAGATATACCTGCTGATCTGGCCGTGCCGGCAGGTTTGTGGTGCCTTGTTTGGGACTGTGATCTGGGCTACAAACCGAAATGGTTCCGGCCAAGCTTCATAGACTGACCGCATTCTGCGGAGGATTTTCAAATGACCTACATCGTCAATGAGAACTGCATCAACTGCAAATACACAGACTGCGTCGAGGTATGCCCTGTTGATTGCTTCTATGAAGGCGAAAACATGCTCGTCATTCACCCTGATGAATGCATCGATTGCGGGGTCTGTGAGCCGGAATGCCCACCAGAAGCCATTTTGCCGGATTCCGAGCCGGGGATCGAAAAATGGTTGGAGGTCAATCGCGAAATGGCGGAAGTCTGGCCCAACATCATGCAGCGCATAGATCCGATGCCGAATGCTGAAGCCAGCAAGGAAGAAGCAGGCAAGTTTGACAAATACTTCTCGCGCAATCCGGGTGAGGGCAACTGACAGGACTGCATCGCCACCCCGGGAAGCCCCAGCGCTTCGATTGCTTTTTCGGGTAAATTCAGTTATTATTTAATGTAATTGCAATATTTCCTGACGCCATTCCAGCCAGCATGCAGAGTTGCTATCTGCGGCCACAGCCACACCATGCGGCGGGGCTCGCTGCAGGCAGGTGCCGGTGACGGGAAAAAGCAGGCACCAAAAAGGTCCTATTGCCTGACCGGGTGCCAATGAATGGACGAGGAGCAGGAATGACTAAGAAAGTTGAAAGCACCTTTGATAAAGGTGATTTCGTCGTCTACCCGACGCACGGTGTTGGCCGGATTCTGGGTACCGAGACACGTGACGTTGGCGGCAGTGCGCTTGAGATGCTGGTTGTCCGTTTTGAACATGACCGAATGACACTGCGTGTACCGCTGGAAAAGGCGCGCTCGCTGGGGCTGCGCACGCTCAGCTCAAAAAAGCAGATGGAGCAGGCCATCACAACACTGCAGGGCAAGGCGCGGGTGCGCCGGACCATGTGGTCACGCCGCGCGCAGGAATATGAAACAAAAATCAAGTCTGGCGATCCGGTGTCTATTGCCGAGGTCGTGCGTGACCTGCATCGCCGCACAAACCAGGCAGAGCAATCCTATTCTGAGCGGCAGATGTATCAGGCCGCGCTGGAGCGTCTGGCCCGCGAATTTGCGGCGATTGAAAAAATCGATCAGGAAGCTGCGGCGACCAAGCTGGAAGATTTGATGGACGCTGCCTGATCTGCCGCCCTGTTCGATCCGGCCATCTGGTTTGATCAAACTTTGGGCGGGGTTCGCCGTCTCTTGTCTTGTTGGCTGGCGCCTGACATCTGACAGTCGGAAAATCTGTTACCGGTAATCGGTATTGGGTATGATCACGCTATGGCGCATGCATTTATCGAAGACAAGGAACTGTTTCCGGTGTCGGCCCCTTTTGCCCAGGGGCGGCTGGATCGCGGATTGCATCAGATCTACTATGAACAATGCGGGCGGCTGGACGGTAAGCCGGTCCTGTTCATTCATGGCGGCCCCGGAGCCGGAATATCCCCGACACATCGTCGCCTGTTCAACCCTGACAGATATCACTGCGTGCTGTTTGACCAGCGGGGAAGCGGGCAATCGCTGCCACATGGCGAGACGGCGCAAAATACCACGCAGGACCTGATTGCCGACATAGAGGTGTTGCGCCAGCAGCTGGGAATAGAGCAATGGCTGTTGTTTGGCGGGTCGTGGGGCAGCACGCTGGCGCTGGCCTATGCCATTGCCCACCCCGAGCGTGTATCCGGCCTGATTCTGCGCGGTATCTTTTTGGGAACACGCGCCGAGGTCGACTGGTTTCTGCATGACATGGGACGGTTTTTCCCTGAGGCCTATGACCAGTTTGTCAGCTATCTGACAGTTGAAGAACGCAGGGACATCCTTCTCAGCTATCATGAGAAACTGATGGACTCGCAGGCGCTGGTTCACCAGCCGGCGGCGGAACGCTGGGCCTCTTATGAGACGAGCTGTTCAACCCTTCGTGCGGGCATGCGGCGTGTGACCGGCCGGTCAGCGCTGAGCATGGCGCGTCTGGAGGCACATTATTTTGTGAATGACTGTTTCATGCCTGACAATCACATCCTGCAGAATATCAAGGTGATCCGGCATCTGCCCGCGCACATCATTCAGGGACGGCATGATGTGATCTGCCCGCCTGTTTCGGCGCACCGGCTGGCCGATGCCTGGGGCAATCGTGCCACGTTGCGGATGGTTGATGATGCAGGCCATTCAACCTTCGAGAATGGTATCGCGCACGCACTGCTATCCGCGCTGGACGAGTTTGCAGTATAGGCTTTTCGGGGCTTGGTTTCGATCATCGGGGATGTGACCTGACAGGTGGCTGGCGCGCGGTCCACCGAAATATTCGGAGATTCGGTAAATCGGGTTACAATTGCTTCAGACTGGGCTGCCTTGTGACATCACACGCAGCACTTCTGAACCGTTGCTCTGCGAAACCGAGGTGGTACCATGCCGGCAGAAACGCCGTCCGAACGCAATTTTCGCATTACAAACAACAACGCCATCGACAAGCATGTCGGGCGGCGGGTCCGGTTGCGCCGAACGCTTTTGGGGATGAGCCAGGAACAGCTTGGTGCCGAGCTGAACATCACCTTTCAGCAAGTCCAGAAATACGAACGCGGGGCGAACAGGGTCAGCGCGTCCCGCTTGTGGGATATCAGCTAGATACTTGATGCGCCAATCGGCTATTTCTTCGATGACATGTCGGAAACGACAATGCGCAGCTCGCCCCGGCGGGTGGCCAGCGGGGTTGATGTCGACGGCAAGGGCAGGGATCCCGTAAAAGATCCGATGGCACGCCGAGAAACACTTGAGCTTGTCCGGGCATATTATAGTATTGAAGACACCAGCCTCAGAAAGCGGGCTGCCGACATGGTAAAGAGCATTGCGGCAGCCTTGTCCAAGGAGTAGATGTGGCAGAGGTTTGACCCGGAGAGATACATGACCGAAAACGCACCTGCCGCCGATCTTGGGGCTATCAGCTTTGAAGATGCCCTGCGTGAACTTGAGACAATTGTAGCCGCACTGGAGGCGGGAAACGTATCGCTGGATGATGCGATCACTGCATTTGAGCGCGGTACGGCACTAAAGACGCATTGTCAGGCCCGCCTTGAAGAAGCCCGCATGAAAGTAGAGCAATTGCGCTTGCCGGCTGATGGATCAGCGCCGGACAGCACTGCCCCCTTCGCCGTCGAAGACTGAGGCAAATGACACTACCAGACATTGTTGAACGGGATGCGGCAACCACGGCTGCCTTTCTGGCGGACATGTTCGATGCCATGACCGGTCCGGCCGACCGTCTGGTGGCGGCGATGCGCTATGCCACAATGAATGGTGGCAAAAGAATGCGGGCGGCGCTGGCGCTTGGCGCGGCGCGGTTGGCCGGCGCGCAGACCACATCCGGATCGGCTGTGCGGGTGGCGGCGGCGATTGAATGTCTGCACGCCTATTCGCTGATTCATGATGATCTGCCTTCAATGGATGATGCGGCCACACGGCGCGGGGTTGCGGCCTGTCATCTGGCGTTTGATGAGGCGACAGCTGTCCTTGCCGGTGATGCGCTGCAGACGCTGGCGTTCGGATTGCTGGCAGATGAAGCAACGCATGCCGACCCTGCGGTGCGGTCCGCGCTGGTGGCGGGGCTGGCTGCGGCATCAGGCGTAGATGGAATGGCTGGCGGCCAGATGCTTGATTTGCAGGCTGAGGACCGTGCACGCGCGGGCAGCGCCCTGTCACTTGACGAGATTCGCCAGATGCAGGGCATGAAAACCGGCGCGCTGATCCATTTTGCGGCCTGTGCCGGTGGTATATACGGGCGCGCGGATGCCGAATTGATGGCGGCACTGGACAGCTATTCGCGCGATCTGGGGCTGGCATTCCAGATTGCCGATGACTGTCTTGATCATGAAAGTACGCCCGAAGCGCTTGGCAAGCCGGCTGGACAGGATGCGGTGCGCGGCAAGGGCAGTTTCGTAAGCCTGATGGGGCTTGCGGCGGCCCGCGATGCTGCAACGGCACTGATCGAGGCCGCCACTGACAGGCTGTCACCATGGGGCGCGGCGGCAGAACCGCTGCAGGAAATTGCGCGATTCGCAATTAAGCGGCGATCGTGATACGTCTTATATAACGGAAACGTAACATGAATGTCGGCAGGCGTGCCTGCCCGTGGAAAACCGGATGACCTCAACACCTCTGCTAGACCGCATTGCTTCTGTTGATGATTTGCGACGTCTTCCCGAAGGGGATCTGCAGCGCCTGGCAACCGAGCTGCGCGATGCCACTATCGGTGCGGTCTCGAAAACCGGCGGTCATCTGGGTGCCGGGCTTGGTGTTGTAGAACTTACAGTGGCGTTGCATCACGTATTCAATACACCGCATGACCGGGTGATCTGGGACGTTGGTCATCAGGCCTATCCACACAAGATACTGACCGGTCGCCGCGATCGGATTGAAACGCTGCGCCAGAAGGACGGTCTGTCCGGATTTACCAAGCGCAGCGAATCCGCGTTCGATCCCTTTGGTGCGGGCCATTCGTCAACATCGATTTCAGCCGGCCTTGGCATGGCTGTCGGCAGCGATCTGCAGGGCGTACAGCGAAATGTGATTGCGGTTATTGGCGATGGCGCAATGAGCGCAGGTATGGCGTTTGAGGGAATGAATAATGCCGGCGCGTCGGATTCGCGGCTGATTGTCATCCTGAATGACAACGACATGTCGATTGCCCAGCCGGTTGGTGCGATGAGCAGCTATCTGTCGCGCCTGATTACATCCGAGCCATTCCATTCGATTCGCGATCTGATGCGCGAAGTTGCAGCGAAATTTCCGGCCGAGATTGAGCGGACGGCGCGGCGGGCGCGTGAGGCAGCGCGGGATCTGATCAGTGGCAATTCGGTGTTCAGCCAGCTTGGCTTTCTGCATATCGGCCCGATTGACGGTCATGACATGGCGCATCTTCTGCCCGTGTTGAAGAATATCCGCGACGGGCATGCGCGTGGTCCGGTGCTGGTCCATGTCGTCACTGAAAAGGGCAAGGGCCATCCTTTTGCTGGCCCGTCTGCGGAAAAATATCATGCCGTGCCGAAGTTTGATGTGATTACGGGAACACAGCAAAAGAGTGCTGGAAACGCACCAAGCTATACATCGGTTTTTGCAAAAGGGCTGATGGCGGCGGCCGAGCAGGATGACAAGATCGTGGCGATCACAGCCGCCATGCCATCCGGTACCGGCCTCGACAAGATCAAGACCAGATTCCCCGACCGTGTGTTTGANGTCGGGATNGCCGAACAGCATGCCGTCACATTTGCAGCGGGGCTGGCAACCGAGGGNATGAAGCCGTTCTGCGCGCTGTATTCAACGTTNCTGCAGCGTGGTTATGACCANCTGGTNCATGATGTGGCGATNCANAATCTGCCNGTCCGCTTTGCNATNGATCGTGCCGGGCTGGTTGGCAATGACGGTGCAACGCATGCNGGTGTGTTTGATATTGCCTATCTGTCATGTCTGCCGAACATGGTTATCATGTGCCCGTCGGATGAGGCTGAACTGATGCATATGGTGGCCACGTCGGTGGCACATGATGATGGCCCCTCGGCCTTGCGCTATCCGCGTGGTGAAGGTGTCGGGGTGGAACTGCCAGAAATCGGCGATGTGCTGGAAATCGGGCGTGGGCGCGTCGTACGCGACGGGCAGGGCACCGCCATCCTGTCACTCGGCACACGCTTGGCCGATGCTGTGAGCGCGGCCGACCGGCTGGAAGATGATATCGGGCCGGTGACAGTGGCTGATGCCCGCTTTGCCAAACCGATGGATACAGATTTGCTAGACAGGCTAGCGCAGCAGCATGCGCGTCTGCTGATTGTCGAGGAAAACAGCCCGGGCGGGTTCTCCGCGCATGTGTTGCAGTATCTGGCAAATGCCGGCCATCTTGATGGCGGGCTGACCGTCCGGTGCCTGTCGCTGCCTGACAGGTTGATCGACCATGACAGCCAGGCAGGCCAGCTGGCACTGGCTGGCATTGATGCAGACGGAATTGCCGCGACGCTGCAGGCGATGAACGGCGATATTGCCGGCAATTCGACAACAAAGGCGGATCCTGCCGCCAGCAAGACCCCCGCATAACGTGCGAAAGGGCGAGCGCGATAGCGGGATGCGGGCTGATGCGCTGTTGGTATCGCGCGGTCTGGCAGCATCGCGGGACCGGGCGCAGGCACTGATTGCCGGACGCCACGTTACAGTCGACGGGGCGGTGCTGACAAAGCCGGCGAAAAGACTGTCATCTGATGCCGAAATCAATGTTGCCGTTCCCGATTTGCCGTGGGTCAGCCGCGCCGCACTGAAACTTGTGGGCGGTCTGGATGCGTTTCCGGCGATTGATCCGGCGGGACGTCACTGTGTCGATATCGGTGCCAGCACCGGTGGATTTACCGAAGTGCTGCTGTCTCGTGGTGCGGCACATGTGGTGGCGGTTGATGTAGGGCATGGCCAGCTGCATCCGCGCCTTGCCGATGATCCGCGTGTCAGTCTGCGCGAAGGGATGAACGCCCGCCATCTGAGCATGGCAGATGTCGAGAGACCGCCGCAATTGATTGTCTGCGATGCGTCTTTCATCTCACTGACAAAGGTGTTGCCGCAGGTCATGAAGCTGGCAGCCGAGGATGCAGGGGTGCTGGCGTTGGTAAAACCGCAATTCGAGGTTGGCCGTGCGCAGATTGGCAAAGGCGGCATTGTCCGTGACGGTCAGGCTGTGCGCGATGCTGTGGCACGGGTTGAGGACTGGGTGGCTGCCACTATGCGCTGGCAGTTGCTGGGAACGGTGGCATCGCCGATTACCGGATCAGACGGAAACCGTGAATTTCTGCTGGCCGCCCGCAGGATGCCATAGACCAGTCAGAAAAGACCGCATCTGGCCAGATCGGATTCGTGTTGGCAAGGCCGTGCTTGAATTGGGATTTGTTTATGCCGGGCCGCCAAGCCCGCATTGGGCGTGGTGACGCATCAGCGCATCAAGAAGGGTAATGGCCATCATGGCCTCGGCGACGGGCACGCCGCGAATGCCGACACAAGGATCATGTCGACCCTTGGTCACAACATCGACATCCTGTCCTTCAAGATCGACCGATCGCCGCGGCGTCAGGATCGAACTTGTCGGCTTGATGGCCACCCGCACTACCAGTTGCTGGCCCGTGGAGATGCCGCCAAGAACGCCGCCATTATTATTCGACTGGAATTCCGGTCCCTGATCACCGGCGCGCATCTCGTCACCGGCATCAGCGCCATCCATTGCCGACAGCGCAAAGCCGCCGCCGATTTCCACACCCTTGACGGCATTGATCGTCATCATTGCGGCGGCAAGTTCGCTATCCAGCTTTCCATAGATTGGCTGGCCAAGTCCCGCGGGAACACCGTCCGCCACAATCTCGAGGATGGCACCTGCAGAACTGCCGGCCTTGCGCACGGTGTCAAGAAACCCCTCCCACTGGTCCGCGGCGACCGGGTCGGGGCAGAAAAACGGGTTGCTGTCGACAGCATCCCAGTCAAGCCGGTCACGATCAATGGCGTGTGGTCCAATCTGCACAACACCGCCGCGGATGCGGAAACCGCTGCCAAGAAACTGCTTCAGCGCCATATCTGCGATCGCACCTGCCACCACGCGTGAGGCTGTTTCACGGGCTGATGACCGCCCACCCCCGCGATAATCCCGGATTCCGTATTTTTCCTGATAGGTAAAATCGGCATGACCCGGACGGAACTGGCGGGCGATCTCGCCATAGTCTTTGGACCGCTGGTCGGTGTTGCGGATCAGCATTGCCACCGGTGTACCTGTCGTCATGCCTTCAAAGACACCGGACAGGATTTCCACCTCATCCGCCTCACGGCGCTGGGTCACAAACCGGTTCTGACCCGGTTTGCGGCGGTCCAGATAAGGCTGTATCAGGCTTTCTGACAGGGGCAGGCGCGGCGGTACGCCGTCAACCACACAACCGATACCCGGGCCATGGCTCTCACCAAAAGTGGTAAAGGAAAACAGCTGACCGAAACTGTTGTCAGCCATATCAGACGACCGAAATGTCCGGAGCGTCGACTGCCTTCATCCCGACAACATGATACCCGCAATCGACATGATGCGTTTCGCCGGTAACCCCTGATGACAGATCAGACAGCAAATACAGACCGGCCCCGCCAACATCATCCAGCGTTACATTACGCTTCAGCGGCGAGTTATATTCATTCCATTTCAGGATATACCGGAAGTCGCCAATGCCGGATGCCGCAAGGGTCTTCATTGGGCCAGCCGACAGCCCGTTGACGCGGATATTGCGTCCGCCAAGATCAACGGCAAGATAACGCACCGATGCTTCAAGTGCAGCCTTGGCAACGCCCATCACGTTATAATGCGGCATAACCCGTTCAGCACCGTAATAGGTCAGGGTCAGCAAGGATCCGCCATCATTCATCATGGCTGTGGCCTTGCGGGTAATTTCGGTAAAGGAATAAACCGAGATATCCATCGTCCGCTCAAAATTATCGCGGGTGGTATCGACATACTGGCCCTTGAGTTCTTCCTTGTCTGAATAGGCGATAGCGTGAAGAACGAAATCCAGCTTGCCCCAGCGGGATTGCAGTTCGCTGAACACCGCATCGACACTGGCCTCATCCGTCACATCGCAGGGCAATACAAGCGAGCTGCCGAGTGATGCGGCAAGCGGAGTGACACGTTTCTGCAGCGCGTCGCCCTGAAACGTGAAGGCCAGATCTGCACCCTGTTCAGCCACTTTCTTGGCAATACCCCAAGCAATAGAGCGTTCATTGGCAACACCCATGATCAGGCCCTTCTTGCCCGCCATGACTCCGGTTCCAAGCTGATCAGACATTTCTTTCACCCATACATGATTACTTCGTGTGGGACACACAAAGCTGAAACTCTATACTACACGACTGAATTGGTGGAACAAGTCGTAGGCTGTATGCAGCCTAACGCAGGCTATATGTTGTCTTGCGGTTGATCTCTACGCGCTCGCCCATATTACGTGGTCGCTTCGATTCCAGCGAGATGATCTTGCCATCAACCTCTATACGTACGCGGTATCCGGTAATTTCCTCAACCGTCTGTTCGGTCATCACAGTACGAATGTTGCAGACTTCCTGCTGGCGATAACCGATGATCTGCTGACCGCCGCCCTGATTTTTCTTGGCGTGTTCGCGGCCGAGAAGCGCCCCGACAACCGCGCCGGCCGCACCGGCACCTTCATTATCCGATGTTTTGTTGCCAATGGCAGAACCGATCACACCACCGATGATCATTGCGCCAAGATCGGATTCATTGTTACCGGCTGCCTCGCCGTAAACCGGAACATCCTGAGTCTGGCAGACACGTTCATCCTTTGGGGTTTTGCGGATATAGCTGGTGCGAATGGGATCGGCCCCCGATACCGTTCCGATAACGGTTTCGATCCGTGTTTCCGCAAGGGCGGCGGGCGCGATGCCAACGATCAATGTTGCTGTTGTCGCGATCGCCAGCCCGAAGGTGACGCCGCGAATGTTCCTGGAATCTGCCATGGTTCTGACCTGTTTGGTTTAATCTCGACATCATCACCATATGCGCAGATTCGTACCAAAATAAGGCAGATGGATATAAAATTTGGCCGCTTTTATTGGCATAGCGTCAAGAGAGGCAGATATCTGACAGGACAGTTGCGCCCGGCAATTGGCGGTGCCCATTGCTATGGTGAATGCAGCTTCCCATTTAAGGGACAGGGGTGACGGCCCGGCCTGATGCCGCTTGCCGACCCTCTGTCACAGAAGGAGACTGACCGAGATGAATATTGCAGCTGGCACCGACCCGTTCAGCCTGTTTCAGAGCTGGTATGACGAAGCTGTAGCAGCTGAGGCCAATGATCCTGATGCGATGGCGCTGGCCACTGTTGACAAGGGTGGCATGCCATCGGTCCGCATGGTGTTGCTGAAGGAATGGGCGCCTGACGGATTTGTCTTCTACACCAATTATGAAAGTCGCAAGTCGGGTGAACTGGATGCCACTGGCAAGGCTGCATTCTGCATTCACTGGAAAAGCCTGCGTCGCCAGGTGCGGGTTGTTGGTCCTGTGAGCCGTGTTGATGCGGCGCGGTCTGACGCCTATTTTGCCAGCCGTGGACGGGGCAGCCGCATCGGGGCATGGGCATCGGCCCAGTCGCGCCCGCTGGATTCGCGTGACAGCCTTGCTGCTGCGGTTGCAGAGGTCGAGGCACGCTTTCCTGATGATGTGCCNCGCCCGCCGCATTGGGGNGGGTTCCTGATTGNNCCGCAGGAAATAGAGTTTTGGGCTGANGGTGACCATCGCCTTCATGACAGGTTCCGCTTNACNCNCGATGATGCTGGCAACTGGGATATTTCACGCCTGAACCCCTAAGCCTAATCGCGTCAAAACTGGTCGGATGGCAGACGCTTTTTAGGCCGCTGATTGCCTAGACTTCNGGATGAAATAATGACCGGTGTATCANGTGGNGCGCAGAGGCTGTGCGCCTGTGCGCAGGCCCGGTTATCATGGCCAGGAGGTTGGGGAATGAAGTCGCATGCACGCGTTGTTGTGATNGGTGGTGGCGTCGTCGGTGTGGGCACGCTCTATCACCTTGCCAAAAAGGGATGGTCTGATGTTGTTCTTGTTGAACGCAAGGAACTGACATCGGGTTCAACCTGGCATGCNGCCGGCCTGTTGCCGTTGTTCAACATGTCCTATTCGGTTGGCCAGATTCACAAATATTCGGTGAAGTTCTATCAGGAACTGCAGGAAGAAACCGGCATGAATGTCGGCTTTCGCAACGTGTCGAACATCCGTCTGGCACAGACGCAGGAAAGAATGGACGAATATCGGCAATATGCCGGAGTGGCGAGCACAATCGGCGTGCAGGTGGATTTTCTGACTCCCGACGAGGTGCATGAGCTGTGGCCNCTGTGCAATCCAGATGGGCTGGTTGGTGCGATCCGCCATCCTGATGATGGCTATATCCAGCCCGCCGACCTGACGCAGGCCATGGCGCGCGGGGCACGTGACCGCGGCGCTGAGATTTATCGTAACACCAGCGTNACCGGTATTTCGCGCACGCTGTCGGGTGAATGGAAGGTGACCACTGACAAAGGTGAAATCACCTGCGAGCACATCGTGAGTGCCAGCGGCAATTTTGCCCGCAAGACTGGTCGCATGGTGGGTCTGGATATCCCGGTGATCCCGGTTGAACACCAGTATATTGTCACCGAACCGCATGAGGCCATTCGTGAGCGTCAGGCACAGGGTCTGCCCGAAATGGGTGTGTTGCGCGATGCTGACGGCCGCTGGTATCTGCGTGAGGAGGCTGGCGGGCTGATTCTGGGACCGTATGAGCGCGGAGCACCAGCCTGCTATGTGGACGGGCCGAGTGATGAATCAGAATATGAGCTGTTCCAGGAGGATCTGGAACGCCTGATGCCGCATATTGAATCCGCCATTGAACGGGTGCCAGCCTTTGGTGAGGTTGGTGTGAAGCGGGTCTATAATGGTGCCATCGCCTATACACCGGACGGAAATCCGATCATTGGTCCGGCATGGGANGTGCCAAATTTCTGGTTGAGTGAAGGACACAGTTTCGGTGTGACCGCGGCTGGTGGAGCCGGCTGGCAGCTNGCCGAATGGATTGTCGAAGGNGAGCCGACAGTTGATATGCTGGGTGTCGACCCGCGCCGTTATGGCAACTATACCACCGAGTCATATCTCAAGGTGAAGAATGAAGAGGCGTATGAGAACGTTTTCGTCATCCACTATCCTGATGAGGAACGCGGTGCAGGACGTCCGCTTCGCANCGCNCCCTGCTATGACAGGCTGAAGGCGCTTGGTGCTGTCTTCGGACAGAAATTTGGCTGGGAGCGCGCCAACTGGTTTGCGCCGGAAGGCACCGCGCAGGAAGATCACTGGTCCTTCCGCCGGTCCGACTGGTTCGAACATGTTGGCAACGAGGTNCGGCATACAGCNGCGCATGCGGGGCTGCTGGACATGAGCGCGTTTGCAAAATGCCGTGTATCTGGCCCTGGTGCCGAGGCATTTATGGACAGGCTGGTGGCCAACAAGCTGCCAAAGGGCATCGGGCGGGTTTCGCTGTCACATGCCCTGACCGAGCGCGGGGGTGTGCATTCCGAATATACCATCCAGCGTGAAGCTGCGGACAGTTTCTATATTGTATCGGCAGGTGCAGGGCANCGGCTGGATCATGACTGGATCAAAAAGCATATGCCNGATGACGGGTCGGTCCGTTTTGACGAACTGACCAATTCGATCGGCGTTCTTGTGCTGGCGGGGCCGCGCGCTCGTGACATTCTGCAAAAGGTTACCCGCACTGATCTGTCAAATGGGGCGTTCCCGTGGCTGTCGAGCAAGATGATNGATGTGAATCTGGCCCCGGCCATGGCNTTTCGNATGAATTATGTGGGCGAGCTTGGTTGGGAACTGCACCATCCGATCGAGTATCAGAACCATATTTTCGATGCGCTGATGGAGGCTGGTGCNGANTTCCAGCTCAAGCCNTTNGGCATTCGTGCCATGGATGCCATGCGGCTGGAGAAGTCCTACCGTATGGTCGGCACCGAATTGTCGATTGAATATGCGGCGCTGGAAAGCGGGCTCGACCGTTTTGTGCATCTGAACAAGGGTGATTTCATTGGCCGCCAGAAACTGAGCGAGTGGCAGGAGAGCGGCTTTGCCAATGCTATGGTCACGCTGGCGGTGCATGATACCAGTGATGCTGATGCAATTGGCGGTAACCCGGTGATGCTGCCGGATGGTGAGGTCATTGGTCGTGCGACCAGTGGCGGTTATGGTTTTCGGGTCGATACATCGCTGGCGATGGCCATGGTGCGGCCTGATCTGGCAGCGACCGGTACTGAACTGATGATCGATATTCTGGATCAACGTCTCAAGGCGACGGTTATCGAGGAATCGCCTTATGATCCGGAAAACGAAAAGTTGCGTGCGTAACAGGTAGGTCACGATGGCATCCGTGACTATGAAAGGGTAATCCATGGCGGAAACAGAAACAGCACAGCGGCGCGGGCGGCGCGGAGGCGGGCGTGATGCGCGCCGTCAGATGCGCAGTGGTGGCGGCGTTGCGGCCTCGCCCTATATCACCCGCGGCATACCGCCTGTCGATATCCTGACCGATGAAGCCGCCGAGATTATCGAGGCGAATGCTGAAACCATCCTTGAGGAAATCGGTATCGACTTTCTGGAGGATGCAGAGGCGCTTGACCTGCTGCGTGACGCCGGATGCGATATCAAGGGTGAGCGCGTGCATTTTCCCAGAGGACTGGCGCGCAAGCTGTGTGAGACAGCGCCGTCCAGCTTTACCCAGCATGCCCGTAATGCCGAGCGGTCAGTTGAGATTGGCAGCAACAACATGGTGTTTGCGCCTGTCTATGGGCCGCCTTTCGTGCGTGATCTGCAGAACGAGCGCCGCTATGCCACCATTGAGGATTTCCGCAATTTCGTGAAGCTTGTCTACATGCTGCCGGGCTTTCACCATTCTGGCGGCACGGTGTGCGAACCTGTCGACCTGCCGGTGACAAAACGGCATCTGGAAATGATCTATGCGCATCAGTCGCTGTCGGACAAACCGTATATGGGGTCGGTCACAGCACCATCGCGGGCGCAGGATACGGTCGATATGTCGAAGATCCTGTTCGGTGACGAGTTTGTTGAAAACAACACCGTGTCGATCAGCCTGATCAACGCCAATTCACCGATGACCTGGGATGCCATGATGCTGGGCGCACTAAAAGTGTATGCGCGCAACAATCAGGCTGTGATTACAGCCCCGTTCATTCTGGCTGGTGCCATGTCACCGGTATCGGTTGCCGGTACGCTGGCACAGACATTGGCCGAAGCCATGAGCGGCATTGCCTTTACACAGCTGGTGCGCCCGGGCGCACCAGTGGTGTTCGGCAGCTTTGCCAGCTCCATGTCGATGCAGACAGGTGCGCCGACTTTTGGCACGCCTGAACCTGCAAAGGTTCTGCTGGGATGTGCAAAGCTGGCCCGCCGCCTTGGTGTGCCGTTCCGGTCTGGCGGGTCATTGACCGCTGCCAAGACCGCCGATGCGCAGGCTGCCTATGAATCGGCCAACACCATCATGCCGACGGTGATGGGCGGTGTGAATTTTGTCCTGCATGCTGGTGGCTGGATGGAAGGCGGGCTTGTTGCCGATTATGCCAAATTGATACTGGATGCCGATCAGCTGACGATGATGCAGGATGTTGTGAACGGGATTGATGTTTCAGAAAACGGGCAGGCCATGGATGCCCTGCGCGAAACAGGCCCCGGCAAACACTTCCTTGGATCATCGCACACCCAGGCGAATTTCGAATCCGCATTCTGGCGATCCGAATTGGCTGACAACACCACCTTTGAACAATGGTCGTCAGAGGGGTCAGTCGAAAGTCATGAGCGCGCGCGCGACCGGGCTGTAAAGATGCTGGATTCTTTTGAAGCGCCGGCGCTGGACCCGTCAATCAATGACGGGCTTCGCGACTTCATCGGCAAAAGAATGGAAGAGCTGCCAGATTCNGAATTCTGAGCCAGCTGCCAAAACAGACAAAAAGGCCCCGCATCGACGGGGCTTTTTTTTGAACTGCGCANCGGTGCGAGGCGTCTTCCCGAACCGGTTCAGGCGCGATAGCTGACACCATATTCCAGCGCGGCATCCACCAGCCAGTCCACNACATAGGGGGCAAAGCTGGTGCGACAGACAAGAGTGAAACGGGTGTCGCCAGTTGCCAGCAGAGTGACGCTGGCAAGCGAGAGAAGGGACTGCGCGCATTGTCCGGNGACAAACACGTCCTCATGAAGATCAAGGGCACAGCCNTTGGCAAGAACCTTGCGGACAGCATTGCCGCGGATATTCAGCGCNCACAGGCTGTCGGTCACGTTNGTGACGGCGGCGTGTATACCCTCAAAATCNAGTCGCAGGCGCGTCTGTATTTCATCCTCACGACCAGCGTCGCACAGTAACAGATATTCATCCGGGCCAAGCCATGCGAGATGGCGTTCGCCANTGGTGACAAACTGGTTGGTTTCGGGAAGTGACTGGCAGCCGGTCTGCGCCGTTATGCCCGGCAGGATATCTGCGGTCCCGCGAATGTTCAGTTTGCCGAGATGAACCAGTTCTTCGATGACGAGGCCCGGCTTGCCGCCATNCTGATTGGCGTGCGTGACGGCAGCACGACCTGNCAGCGCGTTGCGCCCGGGAAGACGGATTTGCGAGCTTGCATCAGCCATTGATACGATCTCCATTGGGGTCGAAGAAGATTGGATCGACCACTTCTGCCTCAATCACATCGCCATCCAGCATTGGCAGATAGACCGTGCCGCCCTTGAGGCTGCGCCCGCCCTTCAGCATTGCCATGGCAATTGATCCGCCAACATTTGGCGAATAGTAGGATGATGTCACCTGGCCCAGCATCTCCATCGGCATGGGCTGGTTCGGTTCCAGCACGGCATGCGCGCCTTCAGGAATAACCCGGCTGCGGTCGCGGGTGACAAGACCAACAAGCTGTTTGCGGTCGTCGTTGGCCATTGATGCGCGGTCAAGGGCGCGCTTTCCGATGAAATCAGGNTTGGTTCCGGACACGATCCAGTCCATGCCGAGATCATGTGGCGTTACCGACCCGTCGGTTTCNTGNCCAACGATAATAAACCCTTTTTCTGCCCGCAGGACATGCATGGCCTCGGTACCGTAAGGGGTGATGCCATGATCGCGTCCGGCTTTCATCAGCAGCNGCCAGAGNGCAAGGCCGTGACGCGCCCGGATATTGATCTCGAAGGACAGCTCGCCCGTAAATGAAATGCGGAATATCCGCACTGGCAGACCGGCNATATGCGCATCCTGCATCGACATGAAGGGGAAATCCGCCGGATCAAGCGAGATATCAATACCGGCAGCTTTCAGAATCTTTGATGCGTTCGGGCCGGAGAGGGTGGCAACGGACCATTCCTCGGTCACCGAGGTCAGATAGACTTTCAGGTCAGGCCATTCTGTCTGCAGCCATTCTTCCAGCCAGTCCAGCACACCGGCAGCACCGCCCGTGGTGGTTGTCATGTGGAAGTGATTCTNGCCAAGCCGTGTTGTGACGCCATCATCCATCACCATGCCGTCATCTTTCAGCATCAGCCCGTACCGGCATTTGCCAATGCCAAGCTTCAACCAGCCATTGGTGTAGATACGGTTCAGAAACTCTGCTGCATCGGGGCCTTGAATATCAATCTTGCCAAGGGTGGAGGCATCCAGAAGGCCGGCGGTCGTCCGTGNGGCAAGCACTTCGCGGTTGACTGCATCCTGCATGCTTTCGCCAGTCTGCGGGTAATACCAGGCACGCATCCATTGGCCGACATGTTCGAAGGTGGCGCCGTTGGCACGGTGCCAGTCATCCATGCGGGTCAGGCGTGTCGGGTCAAACAGATTGCCAATATCGCGGCCGGCAATAGCGCCGAAATTCGCCGGCGTATAGGGCATGCGGAATGTNGTGGTGCCNACATTCGGAATCTGGTCGCCAAGCGCATCGGCAAGAATGGCCAGCCCGTTGATGTTCGACGTCTTGCCCTGATCGGTGGCCATGCCAAGTGTGGTATAGCGCTTTACATGTTCAACCGACTGGTAACCTTCGCGCACAGCCAGCTTTACGTCAGACGCCGTCACATCGTTCTGGAAGTCGACAAAGGCTTTGGGCCCTGCACCTTCGGGCTGGCCGTTCGGAATTTTCCATGCCGGCATCGGCTCCCAGTTCTGNGGCGGCGCGGTCACGACAGGTGGCAGATGGTCACCAGCTTCCAGACCACAGGCCCGCACGGCGGCAGCCCCGGCCTTCAGCCCGTCAGCCATGGCCTTTGCCAGGCCGAACACACCATTGCAGGCACCGGCGTTGAAGCAGGCCTCGTGAACCGACCTGGGCTTGAAGCACAGCAGATTTTCATCCCAAGCCAGCTTGCCACGCGCCTGTGAATGCAGGTGGACAGCAGGTGACAGGCCGCCAGACATGGCCAGCAGATCACAGTCCATATGAACAGGATCATCAAGAACGCGTGTGGCATCGTCGTTGACAGGTGAAATTTCAACGCGGGCGATGCGCTGTGTGCCGCTGGCAATGGTAACGGCATGGCCAGTCATGATGCGNATGCCGGCTGCCTTGGCCATCTTGGNCAGCGCGCCGCGCACNNCATGCCGCAGATCGACAATCACNGCCTCGGCCCCGCCCTGTTGCAGGGACAGGGCTGTGCGGTAGCCATCATCATTATTGGTGAAGACAANACAGCGATTGCCCGGAACAACGCCATAGCGATTGATAAAGGTGCGCACCGCGCCAGACAGCATCACGCCAGGCAGATCATTGCCGGAAAAGACCAGNGGGCGNTCATGCGCCCCTTGTGCCAGNACCACCTGACGGGCGCGCACTTTCCACATGCGCTGGCGTGGCAAATGGGATGGCCGCGCCGCCATATGNTCGGTAACGCGTTCGGTCAGCGTCAGATAATTGTGATCCATATAGCCGAATACNGTTGTACGCGGCAGCAGTGTTACAGCCGGCATCGCAGCAAGTTCGCTGACAACAGCTGACACCCAGTCGGCTGGTGAACCATCCTCAATCGTGACATCAGACTCGGCCAGCATCCAGCCGCCAAATTCATTCTGTTCATCCGCAAGAATGACGCGGGCACCGCTGCGCGCTGCGGCNAGTGCNGCCATCAGACCGGCAGCACCACCGCCGGCNATCAAAATATCGCAATGCGCATGGGTTTTTTCGTAGCGGTCGGGATCATTGTGATCATCGGCTGCCTTCCCAAGTCCGGCAGCACGGCGGATGACATGCTCGTAGGTCATCCACATAGAGGCCGGCCACATGAAGGTCTTGTAATAGAATCCGGCNGGGAAAAAGCGTGACATCAACGAATTGACCGCGCCGACATCGGCCTTCAGCGAAGGAAAGCGGTTCTGGCTTTCAGCATAAAGGCCTTCATAGAGTTCGACCTGAGATGCGCGCAGATTCGGCTCNGCCAANGCGCCGCGACCAACACGCACCAGCGCATTCGGCTCTTCCGCNCCNGCTGCCATGATGCCGCGTGGCCGGTGATATTTGAAGGACCGGCCGACAAGATGGACGTTGTTGGCAAGCAGGGCCGAGGCAAGTGTATCCCCTTCAAAGCCCTGATAGNTTTTGCNGTCAAAGGTGAAGNTCAGCGGTCTGGCGCGATTCACACGGCCACCTGAGGCAAGGCGCGCGATTTGCGGCGCTGGTGTTTTNCTGAAAAAACCCATCAGCNATTTTCCTTCTTTGCGCGTGATGCTTTGGCCTTTGCCGGTTTGGCCGGANGNGCTGCCGCCTCGGCAGCTGTTTCNCGTCGCCAGCTGGCCGCATGTGCTGCCTTTCCGGCTTTGGTCCTGGGCAGGCTGCCCATGGGATAAATCTCGACAATCTCGTGGGTTACTGTATCNCGCGCAATNTTGAACCAGCGCCGGCACCCGGCAGCGTGACGCCATCTTTCAAGGAACAGGCCNTTCGGATTGTCGCGCAGGAANAGATAGTCGGCAAAGGCCGCGTCGGTGAGCGTGTTTTCAGCCAGCGGGCGGGCAATATGTGCCTCGCCGCCACAGCTGAACTCGCTCTCGTCGCGAGGGCCACAATGCGGGCAGTTGATCAGCAGCATGTCTTGTCTCCCCCGGTCAGGTCAGTGCGCCACGCCGGCAGCGCCATGTTCGTCGATCAACAGGCCGGTCTGGAAGCGGTCAAGCGAATAGGGAGCAGCGATTTTGTTGGGACGGTCATTGGCAATCAGATCCGCAAAGACGTGGCCGGATCCGGGCGTTGCCTTGAAGCCACCTGTGCCCCAGCCACAATTGAAATAAAGCCCGTCAACATCTGTCTTCGAGATGATTGGCGAGGCATCCGGACAGGTGTCGACGATACCGCCCCAGTGACGCAGCATCCGCAGGCGCGACAATACCGGAAACAATTCGACCGCCGCAGCGATCATATGTTCAGGCACCGGGAAGGATCCGCGCTGGGCGTAAGAGTTGTATTTGTCGACACCGGCACCAAGCACCATCTCGCCCTTGTCAGACTGGCTGATATACATGTGAACAGCATTCGACATGATCACAGTATCCAGCAGCGGCTTGATCGGTTCCGAGACAAGTGCCTGCAACGGGCGACTTGCCAGCGGCAGGCGAATATCTGCCATGGCGGCCATCACGCTGGAATGACCGGCTGTAACACAGCCAACCTTGCGGGTCTTGATAAAGCCGCGGGTGGTTTCAATACCAACGATACGACGGCCAGTCCGGCGCAGGCCCGTGACTTCACAATTCTGGATGATATCAACGCCAAGATCATCAGCAGCGCGGGCATATCCCCATGCCACCGCATCGTGCCGCGCGGTGCCGCCCCGCTTTTGCAGAAAGCCGCCCATTACCGGATACCGGATTGACTGGTCGATATTGATAATCGGGACGAATGACTTGATCTCGTCGGGGCCCAGAATTTCGGAATCGATTCCGTTCAGGCGGATGGCGTGCACACGCCGTGACATCTCGCGCAGTTCATGCTCGGAATGCGCAATGGTCAGAACGCCGCGCTGGCTGAACATCACATTGAAGTTCAGGTCCTGTGTCATGCCTTCCCACAGCTTCAGGGCATGTTCATAAATGGCAGCGCTTTCATCCCACAGATAATTTGACCGGATGATGGTGGTGTTGCGGCCTGTATTGCCGCCGCCAAGCCAGCCTTTTTCAACAACCGCAATATTGGTCAGGCCGTGGACTGCCGCCAGATAATAGGCAGTGGCAAGGCCATGTCCGCCCCCGCCGATAATCACAGCATCATATTCGCCCTTTGGCGAAGCGTTGCGCCATGCGCGCTGCCAATCCTGATGGTAATTCATCGCGTTTCGCGCGATGGCAAAAGCGGAATAACGGGGCTTGCCTCCCGGCAGGCCGCGAAGGCCGCGATCTGGCTGTTCTGACGCCATGCTAACTCACCTGCTGGAAACCGGCAGGTGCGTGCACCCATGCCGAGTTGTCCGTTATATTTTTGTTGCGGCCAATCCTTTCAGGATCAGCCACTTCAGGACCGGTAACTTCAAGACTATGCAAACCTTGTATGAAAGGGTCCGCAAGATGTCCATCAGGACTGGGCCAATCTGCATTTCAGAGCGGATTTTTCCTGTCCTTGTGCCGACCTAGGCTAAACCCCTGCCGACACCGGNGCNAGACTGGNAGCTNNCCNAGAANNNTCGCNNANACAATAGCAGAAAATTCACCATGATGGCAGCGGTGACAAAGCGTCGCAAAGGCCAGTGCCAAACCAGCNCGTAGCGACCTTGACGTGCCTGCCGCAGTGTCCGAACATCAACCTGTAAATCTGCATCAAAAGGACACAGACAATGCCCGTGATCAATTCGCTTGCCGAACGTAAGGATGAACTGACTGAATGGCGCCGAGAGCTGCATCAGCACCCTGAAATTTGCTATGAGGAGGTCTGGACCTCGGACTTTGTCGCGGCAAANCTGGACAGCTTCGGTATNGAAGTGCATCGCGGCATGGGNAAAACCGGCGTTGTCGGGGTGATTCGTGGCAGTGGCGACAGTGACAGGGCGATTGGGCTGCGGGCAGATATCGATGCGCTGCCGATGCAGGAACTGAACGAGTTCGCGCATGCCTCAAAAATTCCCAACCGCATGCATGCGTGCGGGCATGACGGCCATACAACAATGCTGCTTGGTGCAGCGCAGCATCTGGCCGAGACGCGGAATTTCGACGGCACTGTCTATGTGATTTTCCAGCCAGCCGAAGAAGGCGGCGGTGGCGGCCGCGCGATGATCGAGGATGGTCTGTTCCGCGAATTCGATATGCAGACTGTATGGGGCATGCACAACATGCCGCAAATGGATATGGGTTCAGCCGGCGTGCATGATGGTGTCTGTATGGCGAATACCGACCAGTTTGACATGACAATCACCGGGCGCGGCGGGCATGCAGCACAGCCGCATTTATGTATTGATCCGATCCCTTGCGGTGCGGCCATCGTCCAGTCGTTGCAGACAATTGTCTCACGGCGTGTCGGACCGGTGGATTCGGCGGTGGTGTCGGTAACTATTTTTCAGGCAGGCACGGCAAAGAATGTGATTGCCGATACGGTGCGCATTGCTGGCACCGCCAGATCATTCCTGAAGGACACGCGGACCCTGTTGCGCGAGGCGATTCACGAAATTACGGAAACAATGGCAAAGACCTATAACTGCTCACTTGAAATGGACTGGACGCACGGATATCCGGCGACGGTCAACCATGCCGCAGAGGCTGAGCGCGCGGCGCAGGTTATCGGCGGGGTGATTGGCGGTGATAATGTCGACCGGGATATCGAGCCATCGCTCGGTGGAGAGGATTTCTCATACATGCTGGAAGAAAAGCCCGGATGCTATATCTGGCTTGGGTCTGGTCCGGCACCGGCAGACGGCATGCTGCATAATGCCCGCTATGACTTCAATGACGAGGTGTTGCCGGTTGGTGCCAGCTATTGGGTACAGCTTGTCGAGAGTGAACTGGCACGCTGATCCTGATCTTTTCGGGTTATATGTCTGATCCCGAACCTCCGTTGCCCGGCAGCGGGGGTTTTTTCATGGGCATGTGCCGATAGGCCCATCATCTGTTGGCCGGGACAGACCTTGCAGCACCTGTATATTCTTGACTTTGTTCCTGTTCTACAATAGAACAAAAAGTGAACAAATAGGATATAAAACAGGACATAAATTGGCAGGAGGGCGCAATATGGCGACCGGCATCAATACGGCAGACAGTATGGGTCCAGCATTTGGATCAGACAGTTTTATTCATAAAAATCAATTCAATGATACTGTCCCAATCAGGGCTGATGTTGCTGTTCATACTGATTCCGATGTTGATTCTGATATTGATTCTGCCGCTGATTCCGATTCTGCCGGGGGGCGTCATGTGCATTTCCGGCAGCTGCGCCATGATGTGGCGCGCCTTGAAGGCTGTCTCGATTCGCCGCGCCTGTCATTGGGGGTTGATTCGCTTGATTCGGCACTTGCTGGCGGTCTGGCGTTGGGGCGGGTTCATATGCTGTGTGGCCGCCCGGGACATGACGGGGCGCTGACCGGATTTGCGGCTGCACTGGTTCGCCGTCTGGCCGCCCGCAGCGATGGGCCGGTCGTCTGGTGTCCGGCGGCGGCGATGGGCGGGTCGGGGATGCTGTATGCGGCCGGGCTGGCCGCGCTGGGAATTGATCCCGGGCGGTTGCTGATTGTTGATGCGCCCGGCCCGACACGCCGCCTTGCCGCAGTTGAGGATATTCTGCGCACCGAAGGGCTGGCGGCGGTGGTTGTTGAATATGACGGTCTGAACCAGTCGTCCGATTACTGGATGCGGCTGGCCCGGCGGGCGCAGCTTGCTGCCGAAGCCAGCGGCACAACCGGTCTGCTGCTGGGGTGGCCAGTGGCAGCCAGCGGTTTTGAGAGCCAGTGGCATATATCTCCGGGGCGGCGGCAAGAGGCAGATACACAATCGCCAGCCACACAATCGCCAGCCACCCCCTGGCATCCGGTCTGGGATATCCGTATCACACATGCCCGTGGGGGGCGGCCCTGCCATACAGGTGTGCTGTGGGACAGTTTTGCCGACCGTTTTCAGGCCTGCGCGCTCGCCGGCAGAGTTGGCCAGCAGACCGATACGCCCGCAATGTTGCCATTTACCGCATGTCAGGAAGGTGATGTCGCCGGTCTGCCGCGTCATGTGGTGCGTCCACGCCGCCGGGTGACGCCGTCAGGGCGCGCATTGTCTGCGACTGGTGTGGCGGCTGCCCGTGTAAACTCTGCCCGTGTAAACTCTGTCCGTACAACGTCAGCCCGTACAACGTCTGCTGGTGCAAACTCTGTGGGCCTGGCACGCGCCACCATCGCCCGATAACCGGTCATGGCGCGGCTGATCATCCATGCCTGGTTTCCGCATCTGGCTGCCGAACGGGTGCGCCGGACCAGCGATATCTCGCCCATGCACCCGCTTGTGCTGACACGTGCTGTGCATGGGGCTGAACTGGTCGATTCTGTTTGCTTGCTGGCGCATCGTCAGGGGCTGCGCGGCGGTATGCGGCTGGCCGATGCGCGTGCGCTGCGTCCTGATCTGTTGTCACACCCGGCAGATGATGCGGCTGACCGGCAGGATTTGCAGCATCTGGCCATGTGGGCAAGGCGGTATTGTCCGCTGACCGCCCCGGCCCCTGCCGGGATCACAGGTGGCGGTGCCAGCATCGCACATGACGGCAACGGTATCTGGCTGGATGTGGCTGGTGCAACGCATCTGCAGGGCGGCAT